>CAYNBU010000057.1:0-1566 GCA_964395925.1 uncultured Candidatus Saccharibacteria bacterium | reverse complement strand
ATTTCAGGCTCAATAGCGCTGTCGTCGTCGAGGTTGCGTGCGGGTTCACCCATAAGCTAATTTACAGGAGTAATTATACCCCAGGAGTGAGGCGATTGGCTAGATCAATTGTGCCGTCCGGCTGGTCGATTACGCCCTGTTCCATGGCCTGAACCTGTTCGGGATTGGTCGTAACCAAACTTGTTTCGGTTGGGCTGGCGACAACCTGAATGTGTACGTGGTTCTGGCCCGCAAAGAAAAGCCCCTGCCCCACGGGGAACTGGCTGAGGCGTTTTCGCTCTTCGCTGGTAAGCCGGAATACTTCGGAAAGCACATCAACGGCTGAGGCAGACTGCTTGAGCAACATTTGCATCGAAGCGTTGGCTACAATAGCGCGACCCATGCGGGATCCCATAAAGTCTTCAACGTCCTGCGTAATAGTAGTAATACCCAGATTGTATTTACGGGCGCGCTTGGCCAGGCTAAACAAGAACGTGGCAGAATCTTCGTATTTCATGAGCTGCCAGGCTTCGTCGACAATCAGGATACGCTTTTTCTGGTCGGTCTTGGTCTTGTTCCAGATGTAGTTCAGTACAATATACATAGCAACCGGGCGAAGTTCATCTTCGAGATCGCGAACGTTAAACACCACCATCGGGTTATTAATGTCGATGTTCGATTGTTGCGAGAAGATGCCGGCAAACGTTCCGCTGGTGTATTTGCGAAGACGCTGCGCAAGCTGCGGGCCAGTGCCGCCCATGTGCAAAAGTGTATCGTAGAGGTCGTTAATAGTTGGCGGTACGCCGGTTTGGGTAAGCGGATCGTTGGTAATGCCGGCCTTGGCATATGTCTCGATAAGTGCCGCGTCGAGGTCGGCCTCTTCCACAGGGCTGAGTGCTGGAGCAACGGCGCCAGCACCGGCTCCGGCTGCCATTTGAGCCTGGGCTCCACCCATCATCAAACGCAACAGCCCGTGTAGGGTGATCAAGTTGCTGCGCAACGCGTTGTCGGCCTCTTCGGTATCGACAACTTTCGGCAAATCAAACGGGTTGATGCGAGTGGCCGAGTTGAGGCTCAGCCGCACGTAAGCGCCGCCCACTGCTTCGCACATGCGCTGGTATTCGTTTTCGGGGTCAATAATAAAAATCTCGGTGCCGAGCATCATACTGCGCAGCGCTTCGAGCTTCACTGCAAACGATTTACCGGCACCAGACTTGGCGAACACTACCGAGTTACCATTCTCCAAACTAAATCGGTCAAAAATGACCAGCCCGGAGTTATGCATGTTAATACCATACAAAATACCCTTGTCTTGCGTGAGGTCAGCAGAAGTAAACGGAAAGCTTGTACTCAAAGCGCCGGTGCTCATATTGCGGCGAATTTGCAGCTGATCGCTCAGTTGCGGAACAGTGCTATTGAGCCCCTGCTCTTGCTGCGAAGACGCTGGCTTCGAATACACCAGCTGCTGCCCCAAAATAGACTCAACTTTGTGTGACACAAACTCAAGCTCGTCGAGACTCGTTGTATAGATAGTGAAATACAAACCAAAGCGGAAGAACCGCTCTTCGCCGACTTGCAGCTTGTCTC
>CAYNBU010000056.1:0-1723 GCA_964395925.1 uncultured Candidatus Saccharibacteria bacterium | reverse complement strand
CTTGGAGGGCCAGGAGGGACTCGAACCCTCGACACCCTGCTTAAGAGGCAGGTGCTCTAACCAGCTGAGCTACTGGCCCATATAATGCTCAATGTAAACGTAAAGTGCGACTGTTCAATAAAGCGGATCAACGGTAGCTGCTTAGAGCATGAGCGCTCACTACTGATTTCTGCAGCAAGCTGCGCCAGCTGAGCTACTGGCCCGTGTGCCCGAAGGCTGCTCATTTGAACCCAGCAATTCTACCATATACCTCTGTTAGTATCAAGGGGCATCCACAGCGAAAGCTGGCTCTGCCTATTGCATGCTGGATTTTTGCCGAGAAAGTGGAGTATACTCAAATTAACATTAACAACGGAGGGCACCTATGCTCGATATTTTAGGACAGGTAACTTATACAACAAGTACGTCATCAAGTGATGGCGCAACTGGCGCAGCAATCGCAGGAATTTTGCTGTTTTCACTACTGTTTGGCCTTGCTATATGGGCAGTTATGGTCGTAGCACTGTGGAAGATTTTTGAAAAAGCTGGCGAAGACGGCTGGCGCGCTCTGATCCCTGGCTATAACGTCTGGGTTCTCTTTGAAGTTTCTGGTAAGCCAGGTTGGTGGGGTCTTGTACCTATCGGTGCTCAGGTTATTGGTATTATCCCAATTTTGGGGTGGTTCCTTGCTGGCCCGATAGCAATCGCTGGTATCGTTCTATATGTCATTGCGGTATTAGAGCTTGCAAAGCGCTTTAACAAGAGCACAACATTTGCTGTTGTTGGCCTGATCATCTTCAGCCTCATCGGACAATTAATACTTGGCTTTGGCGACGCTAAGTACACCGGCAAAGTGTACCGCACGCTCGAACCAAACGGCGGCCAATAAGCCCTGTAAGTGTTCTAAAACGAACAAAACGCCTGTTCCCACAGAGGAGCGGGCGTTTTTTCATGCTACAATACCCCTGATGCAAAAACTCCTCAATGGTAAAGAACTGGCCGAATACATCATGCAGCGGCAGCTGCAGCAGGTGCGCGCTTTGCGTCAGGCTCACGATGTTGCACCAAAGTTGGCGATTATCCGTACCAACCCCGACCCGGTGGTCGACAGCTATATGCGTATCAAGCAGAAGTATGGCGAAAACATTCTGGTAGACGTCGATGTGCATACTATCGACCAAGCAGATTTACAAAAAACCATCGCTGCACTCAACCAAGATGACTCAGTGCATGGCATCATTGTGCAGATCCCGTTGCCCGACCGTTCTGCAACCACCGAAGCGCTCAACGCCGTGGCGCCGCATAAAGATGTCGATGGCCTTGGCGCACGCGCGAGCTTTGATGCACCAACGCCCACGGCCATCAACTGGCTACTCGCTGGCTACAACATTGAGCTCAAAGGGAAGCGCCTGGTTGTCGTGGGCCATGGCCGTTTGGTGGGCCGCCCCTTAGCCCGTATGTGGGAACACTCCGGCCTAGACGTTGAAGTCGCCGACAAAAGCGTGGCTGACCTCGGTAAAATTACTCGTGAAGCCGATGTGCTGGTAACTGCTACCGGTGTCGCCGGGCTCATCACCAAAGACATGGTCAAAGACACCGCGGTAATTGTAGATGCAGGAGTTGCCACCGACAGCAACGGCTTAATTGGTGATGTCGCAGCCGAAGTGCGCGACATGCCAAATATCACTATTACGCCCGAAAAGGGCGGAGTCGGCCCGCTCACCGTGAGCGTATTGTTCGACAA
>CAYNBU010000055.1:0-1777 GCA_964395925.1 uncultured Candidatus Saccharibacteria bacterium | reverse complement strand
GGTCGTGAAGAGTACAGAGCTCGGCAGGGTAGTTACAGAATTCTGTACGTTATTGAAGATACGGTGAAAATTGTGCAAGTTACTAAAGTCGGCCATCGACGCAATATTTATCAGTAAGTGTCTGGGTGAAAATAAAGCCAAAGATAATCCGCTTGCTATATGCGGCTGCGAGGTGGACAATGGGTTTTAAGAACATGGTAAAAAGTGCAAAAACTAAGCCCGCGGTAGCGTCTAAAGGGAATACGAAACTCTCGATCTTGCTAGCTATGGCGATGTTTGTGTTGGTGGTAGACACCTCTATTATGAATGTGTCGCTTTCGGCGGTGGTAGAAGACTTGGGCACGACGGTGAGCGACCTGCAGGCTGCAATTGCGCTTGAAGCACTGGTGTCGGCAGCTTTCATCCTGATAAGCAGTAAAATCGGGGATATCTTTGGCCGGAAGCGAGCATACATCCTGGGGCTTTTAGGCTACGCGGTTGGGGCTATCGCCATGACGCTGACCAGCAATATAACCGCCGTTTTTATTTTCTGGGCGATTATCGGCGGGTTAGGGGCATCGCTGCTGTTACCTGCCATGCAGTCGCTGATACACGGTAACTTTACCGGCGCAGCCCAACGCAAAACGTATGCCCTTGTTGGTGCAGCGGCGGCCATTGCGGCGGCAGTCGGACCGCTGCTGGGCGGCTTTTTGACGACCTTTATAACCTGGCGTGCTGGATTCTTTTTGGAGGCTGTGGTCATTGGGATTATTCTGCTCAATATAGGGTTGGTGAAAGATGTTGCGTACAACGGCTCGCGAAAAATAGATTACACGGGCGCACTTTTGTCGGTAGTCGGCATGGGAGGCGTGGTGCTGGGAATTCTTTTGTGGCAAGAAGGCGCAGAATCGGTGGGAGCGGTCATCGCACTGGGCATAGTGGGGCTTTCGCTGCTTGCATACTGGCTGCTCAAGAGAAAGCGGGAAGGCAAAACGTACTTACTGGATCCTGGCTTGTTTAAACTCCCGCATTTTCGGCTGGGGATCTCCCAGGTGATGTTACAAAACATCATCCTCGGGGGTGCCATGATTGCTTTGCCAATTTTCTTACAGATGACTCTGGGGTATAACGCTATGAAGACGGGCTTAACGTTAGCGCCGCTTTCTTTAACGATGTTTGCGATTGCCGTTATTGCTGGCAAAAAGGCTGGTAGTAGGCGCCCGAGTGCAATTATCCGAACAGGTTTTATACTGAGCACACTGGGGCTTGCCCTTATCATTCCGCTGATTCCGCGCGTTGAATCCGGCTGGGTGATGGCCCTACCATTAATGATTACCGGCGCGGGCTTGGGGCTTCTGGTATCGCAACTCAACAACTACACACTGGCTCCGATTGATGAAAAGCATGTCAGCGAAGCTGCCGGGGTTAATTCGGCGTCGGGTTCCTTTGGTTTGTCGTTTGGCTTGGCTATGGCTGGTGGTGTCATGCTGGCTGTTTTGGCGTTTTCGTTCACGAATCTAACTAATAAAAGCTCGGTTATTCCTGCTGCCGATAAGCAGCAATTATCGAGCACCATGGAAAACGACGCACAAGTCATGAGTGACGCACAGCTATATGCCTTGGTTAGTTCACAGCCAGAAGACGTACAGAATGAAGTGGCAAGCATTAACTCAGCGGCAAGGAGCAGGTCCTTGCAGATAGCCTTGCTGATACCAATCGTTGCGGGGCTGATCGGTATATTTAACTCCTTCAGGATGATGAAGTTACCAGATATAAAACCTTCTGCTGATCTTGAAGG
>CAYNBU010000054.1:0-1893 GCA_964395925.1 uncultured Candidatus Saccharibacteria bacterium | reverse complement strand
TGGTCTTCGAGATATTTGCGCATCATGAGCGCTGCAGTAGCGCCTTCGCCCACGGCCGTGGCGATTTGCATGGTTGCACCGCTACGCACATCGCCTGCAGCAAATACGCCTGGCATGCTGGTTTGCAGGTCTTGATCGGTTTTGACAAGGCCAATGTCGTCGAGTTCAACATCGCTGTTCTGCAAGAACTCGGTGTTAGGCTTGAGGCCGACAAATACAAACACGCCATCGGTAGGGAATTCAACCTTCTTGCCGGTTGCGGTGTCGGTACCTACGACTTTGGTAACCTTGCCGTCTTCACCTACGATTTCGTCGGTGGTAGTACCCAAGTGAACCGTAATCTTGTCTTTAAATTTTTCGAGCTCGTGTTGGAGCACTTCGGATGCCTTGATGGTGCTGCGTACGAGAAGGTCAATCTTGCTGGCAAACCGGGTTAAGAAAATAGCTTCTTGAACGGCGGAGTTACCACCGCCTACTACTACGAGATGTTTGTCGCGATAAAAAGCACCGTCGCAGGTTGCGCAGTAGTGCACGCCGCGGGCGTAATATTCTTGCTCGCCCGGAACGCCAATCTTTTTGTAGTCGCTGCCGGTGGCAATAAGTACCGATTCGGCATAGACGTCACCATCGGTGGTTTCGAGCTTTTTGTACTTGCCTTCGTCGGTGATCTTGAGCACTTCGCCCAGTTCGATTTTAGCGCCAAAGCGTTCTGCTTGTTTGCGCAAACCTTCGGCCAGGTCGAGCCCCGCAAGGCCTTTCGGAAAGCCCGGGTAGTTGTCGACCCAGTCAGTAATGGCCGCCAAACCGCCAATCACACCCTTTTCGTACAATAGTGTTTCGATATCTTCGCGAGTGGTATATACGGCAGCGGCAAGCGATGCGGGGCCAGCCCCCACCATTACCACCTGATGAGTGTTTTTTTGGTTCGTTTCGGTCATAGAGTTCCTTAATTTACGCGACAGCTGGGGCAAGTTTTGCAAGGTTGTAACCAACGACAACTTCGCGTGATTCGTCTTCTTTTGTGACGACAGTGACAGGCACAGTCAAAGCACCGCTCAGTTCCAAAGCCTCTTTTTGGCGTTCTGGGTTGGCGTCGAGATTAACCTCTTCGTAGGTCATTCCCTTTGCGGTGAGCCACTTCTTTACCATGCCGCAGTATGCGCAGGTGTTGGTGGTGAAGATTGTTATGTTTTTTGCCATTGATGTACCCTCTCTTTTTTTCTATTTTTTTAGTTTATCTTGGCTATACCCTCTAGTATATATAGCGCCTATGGTTATTGCAATACCCCTACATGTTGTGTTTTTGGCACTATTTTCGCTATTGAACGGCCATCAGTGTTACTTCGAAATAGAGGTCAGAATTTGGGGGAATTTCGCTCGATGGAGATTGCTCGCCATACGCTAAAGCTGCGGGGATCCAAATCTTACGCGTGCCGCCAACCTTCATGCCAGCCACGCCCTGCTGCCATCCAGGAATAACCTGTGACAACGAGAATGTTATAGGCTGGCCTTCGGGTGAAGCATCGAATACTTTACCATTGCTGGCCAAAGCGCCAACGTACGATACGGTGACGGTTGAAGTTGCGGTGGCTTCGGCACCATCGCCAACTTTAACGTCTTCGGTCTTGAGTTCGGTTACCGGGCTCACGGGGGTGAAATCTGCTAATGTTGTTCCTACCAAGGGGTTTGTCTCGCTTTCTTGCTGAGCCTGTTGCGACGTAAGGTCTGCGGGGTCAGCAGTATTATCTTTATTATCTACCATGAGCCAAATAACCGCAGCGCTCGTGGCCAACGAAGACACGAGAAACACGATTGCAGCTATCAATGCGCCAATGCGCTTGGTTTTTTGGGCCATTACTCCTCCTTTTGCTGGGTCTTAGTATACCGCACTTA
>CAYNBU010000053.1:0-2155 GCA_964395925.1 uncultured Candidatus Saccharibacteria bacterium | reverse complement strand
GGATAAGTCTAAGTGAGGTATATCACAGTCCTTACAGTATGGGGCACTCAGGGTGCTCAAGATCCATACTGTAAGGACTGTGATATACCAGCCAACGCTAAGGTAGGCCTAGAACTCCCCTGCAGGAGAGGTATCAGTTAATCATCTAGAAAGTATATATGCACGTCGCAAAATATACATTGTGCGACGTCTAGTTTATGTACAGATGTGATGCTCTGCTTATGCTTCTGGCTCTCTGATTTTTATATGCTCGTTTCGTTTTGCATAGTATTTTTTGTTACTACCCGCCCTTTTGACGAACTGCTCACTTTTGGGCTATGTGGCTCCCATGCCACATAGCTACGCCTCTACTATGTGATGAGCCTAGTGTTCGTAAAATGTTCAATAATAAGTGATCGTATTTTTGGCGCGCGTAGAGGCTACATATCTATGATCGATGTATTAACAAAACGTGGTAGCACTGCGCGCAAGAACTCATCCGCCGAATTTTGAGCTCGGGTTGCGGGCTGTGCTCTTTCCCGTTTGGCAAAGTTACCAAAATCCTGCAGGAACCGCAGATCGGTTATATGAATGGCTTCTTGGGCGGCCTCGTTAAGTTCAATAAGCGAAACAATACTCAGGACGCTAATATTTTTGCCACGCCGCAGTGCACAGCCGGCACCCGCATGTGTAAGTGCTGCGAGATGTTGGAGGTATTCTAAGTCAGCGTGTTCCAGAAATGACTGATCCAGATCAAAGGCGCGTTGAACTTGGGCAAATGTAAAATCTTCGTCAGAGAGCAAATTAGCTTCAAAGTCGTCAAAAAGGAGTCGCCGGAATTTTCCGGTTTTGTCCTCCTCGAGCGGTATGTGCTGGGCTGCAAATTCGAGTGGAGCACTCAGTGTAAACACGGCTGCTTCGTGTTCGGAGGGCGTGTTAATGGGCTCTAGGTGAAGCATAGTCTTAGTCGGCGAGGGCGTAGGTGGCTTTTGCAACACGCTTAAATTGCGGCTTCCCTTGCAAGTTCAAAAGGATGGTCGTTTCTTTAACGTGGCGGCTCTTGAGTACGCGCTTGACGATTTCGTCGCGGTGCAAGGGCTCTTTTGCCTTCTTTAGAACTTCGGTGATAATGTCGGCGACGGTTCCCTTTTCGTAGCCCCACTCTTTGAGGGCGTAGATACCGCGACCGATAAGTACGAAGCGGCTGTCTTTAATAAGTTCGTTATGGATTGCCTGGGTAGTAACGTCTTTGCGCTTGAAGTCGGAGCTTTTAATCTCTTTGGCAATGTCGTTAAAGTGGAGTGGCTTCCCTTTTTCGTAAAGAATCACGTAGATTTTGTCGCGGATGTTCTTGGGGTTGACCATTGGCCACTTGATGAGGCCCCAGCGACCGTTGAGGGTAGCAAGCTGTTTGCTGGTGCTGGCAAGTGCTGCAACATGAGCTTCGTCGGTGTCTTTTACCGCGGTGGCTACCTTGTCGATAGTGGTTGGTTCATTGATCTTCTTGATAGCGTCGATGATCTTGGCGACTTCGTCTTTCATCTGTTTTTCGTCGTGGGTGCTTGCCAGGCCGACTGAGTGATAAAAATGGTCGTTTTCGTCGATAACAGCCAGACTTGGGCACAAGAGTGACAAGAAAGCTACGCGAGCCTGGTCGACACGGGTGTTCTCTTTGGTAAGTGCAGCGCTGAGGTTGCTAATGCGGCTCACCTTACCCGTTTTGTTGAGTTGCGCAACGAGCACCGCATCTACCTCTGATACGTGTGGCAAATCCTTCTCTGCACTGGCCTTGAGTCGAGTAATAACAGCTTTTTCGAGCTGGCGGACGCGTTCACGGGTAATACCCAGGAGTTCCCCAATCTGCTCGAGGGTTTCTTTGCGATCAAACAGGCCAAAGCGGCGTGAGATGATCTCTCGCTCACGTTCGCGCTCGATGGTGCTGAGGATATCGTTAATAATTGCTTCGATATCGAGTTTGGTCGTGGTTTGGTCTGCCATAAAATCGTTATTCCTTATCTGTTAATCGGTGGTGTGGCAGGGAGCTCTTGTCGGCCCTCCCCTGCACCCGAATGCCTTAACTATAACACGTTAGTTTTTAAAAGTCAAACATAGTGTTTTATGTACTTATTATAGCACCCACTAGACACTTTTGCTGAATAAATGTTGTAGGAATATC
>CAYNBU010000052.1:0-2351 GCA_964395925.1 uncultured Candidatus Saccharibacteria bacterium | reverse complement strand
GGCTCGGTAAAGTAGCTTGGGTAGACTTCGTTGAGTTCTGGCATCACCGCCATATCAGTAACATAGATAACAACTTTAACGATATCGTCGAGTGTTGCATCAGCTGATTTCAGTATGGCTTCAATGTTGCCCATGATCTGAGCTACTTTGTCTTTCGTTGAGCCTTCTACCAAAGTATTGTCTGGAGCTACATGGACTTGTCCTGATACATATATAGTCCCGCTAGATTCTATTGCTTGCGAAAGGAATTGCGGAGCGCTGGGCGCATCCTGGGTTGAGATGGCTTTCTTCATAGCAGTATTATAACTTACCTTGGTATCTGGTTCGAGCCTGGCTAGAATATTGGGCAGAAAACTGTAGCGGCATATTTCGGTATTGACAGAGCCAATGCTGCAATGTAGTATGACGCCTGAAGACCTTCGGCCGTGGTTTATATACCACACTTGCGGAAGGCCTTTTTATTTAACACGTTTATTCTGCCGGGAATACCGACATAAAATCTTTACGTTTTGTTCGAGTGTTTTCTTTCACCTGAATATAGAATAGATCACCTGCGGGCGTTATGCCTGCAAACCTATGCAGCTGCTCGCCAGGCCTATTAAGATTCTTTTTGGTGGCAGGTTGATGTCTGGTTAAGCGCAAAAGTTCTATGCCACAAGCATAATATTTTAGTCGTTTATTACGTTCCTTGCGGTTTTTCTGATTCAAATGCACCCAAAACAACTCAATAAATACTTTTTCTCTACCAAAATAGCTAGCCTTTATGTATGGTTGTCGCTTCGTATGGGATTTTATCCGGTTGTAAAGTTTTCGTGCAGGAGGATGTACCTCCTTGAAGTCGGTGCCAGAGAAAGGCAGCGTTTTTACTTTGTGTACTTTCATGCGTACGGATTGTACTACTCTAAAATTAAATAAAACTTAAAAGAGCCTCTTACGAGGCTCTTCCTAGCGTGTTGAACAACCTAAGATTAGGCGAGTTCAGCAGTAGCGCCAGCGGCTTCAAGAGCGGCTTTCGCTTCTTCAGCTTCTTCCTTCTTGACACCTTCTTTAACGGGCTTTGGAGCACCGTCAACGAGAGCTTTTGCTTCACCAAGACCAAGACCAGTAATGTCTTTAACAGCCTTAATGACAGCTACTTTTTGTGCGCCGGCATCCTTAAGGATGACGTCGTATTCGCTCTTCTCTTCTGCAGCAGGTGCAGCGTCTGCAGGTGCAGCAGCAACAGCGGCGGCAGGTGCAGCGGCGCTCACGCCCCAGTACTCTTCGAGGAACTTAACAAACTTACTAATTTCGAGTGCAGACATCTTGTCGAGTTCTGCAACTAATTTTTCGAATTCTTTTGGTGTTTCCACCTTCTTGTCTTCGTCAGCCATAAAATGCTTCCTTTCTTAACTTACTTGCTCTGCGCGAGCATTTAAAACATTGAGAACGCCACGAACATTACCCGAAAGAACGTTCACGAAGCCACTGAGTGGTGCACCAATGGTACCCACCAGCATGCCACGAAGCTGATCTTTGCTTGGGAGTGCTGCCAAAGCTTTGACGTCGTCGGCACCGATAAACACGCCATCAGCGGTGTAAGCACCAACAAACTGAACCGTTGGCTGGGTCTTTGCAAAATTGGCAAGTGCTTGTGCGGGAGCGACTTCGTCTTCGCTGTTAAAGGCATACAAGAGCATACCGTTGAGTTCGCTGGTGTCGGCATCTTTAAGGGTGTCATTACCTTGGATGGCCTTGATGACCAAACGGTTCTTCACAACCTTAACGCTCGTGCCGTTTTCGCGAGCTTGGCGGCGTAGTGCTTGCATAGCCTTCACAGGAGTGCCCTGGTAGGCGGCAACGACAGTCATGCGAGAGCTACCGAGCAAGTCGGTGACTTCTTGAATGACTTCGTTTTTCTTATCTTTTGTTAGAGCCATATGTACTCCTCATTAGTGTATCGACCGGTGTTACCATCAAAAAAGTCTTCAGCTTTCGCCAAAGACTTCTTCAAAATACAAAACAAGAGATTGTTTGCACCTCGGCGACCTTATCAAGGCTTTTGCTCGTCGCTGTCTTTGGTAACGTGAGTCTATTATAGCAAAGGGGGGTGACCTCTGTCAACGGCAGAACTTAGTCGACAAAGACGTCTACTTGCGGCACAAACGTTCGTGGCTGATCATGGTGGTAAGCGTTTGGCAGCGGCTGTTCATAGTGGAGTTTGCGCATAGCTACGCCGCCAACTCCAGCGTGAAGGCGGTCATCATAAGCAGTCCAGGCTTCGAATGGTGCATCGCCAGCAGGTGCTTCTGGAGCTTCCGGCTCTTCCGCAGCCCGAGGCACAAGTGTGTGGAGTACGAGCCAGCCATCGG
>CAYNBU010000051.1:0-2507 GCA_964395925.1 uncultured Candidatus Saccharibacteria bacterium | reverse complement strand
ATCCGACATTCCACCCCATACCCGTAAAATGAGTAGTATCAAGTTTGAGCTGCTTAATACGCTGATTGACCTGCTGGTAGTTACCGCCAGCGGGAATGAGGCCAAGTGCTTTAATTACTGAACGAACGCTATAGTGTGTTGCAACAGCAACAGTAAGTTCGTCATCAGTCCAGCTACGTTTGCGCATAGCACTAGTCTACGAAAACAATCTTAATTTTTAATGAACTTTTACAAAAACTTGGAGGCACCGACCGGGATCGAACCGGTGTACGCGGTTTTGCAGACCGCTGCGTAACCACTCCGCCACGGCGCCAAGAGTGAACCTCGTTATTCTAACAGATATACCCCTGGTATCGCTACCCCAGTAGTCGAAGTTTAGGCTCTATTGAGCAGCTCGAGCAATTTGACCGTCGTATTCCAGCTTCGGATAGTCATAGATTTGTAAAACGGCGAAGCCACTATCTTATTGAGCCTGCTTTTGGTTCGCTCGGCGCTGAGGCGTTGGGAATAAATAACCCCTTCGCCGGGCCAAACTTTATCGACCCCTTCGCGCGGGCTAAACACCGGCATAACTTCGGCTACACTTACGCCCATCAAGAAGATTGCATCGCTGTGGTACGTACCCGGTTCTTCACCGAAACCTGCAGGCTTATTATCCACGGTGGCCTGAAGTTGCTTATGTGACAGTACTAAAACTTTGATGAGTTCACTATCGAGCTTGAATGCTTTAACCAAACTATTTTCGATGACAGACGCTATTTCGTTCGCCGGCTTGCTCGACTGTAAAATTACATTCCCGCTGGCGATATAGGTCGAAACATGAGAAAACCCCAGATTCCCGAGGCATTTTCTTAAATCTGCCATTGGTAGTTTATTCTTACCGCCAACATTCACACCGCGCAATAATACTACATAAGGTATTGCTTTCATGGTTTCACTATAGCAAAGAAGGGCGACTTAGTTATTTTCTTGCGTGAGGTTCTGCTCTTCAAACACCAGTGTTGGATCTTGTAGCGTATAGCCACCATCAAGGGTGATGACGTGGCCATTTATGTACTCGGCTTTGTCGCTAATGAGAAACTCAACTAAGTTAGCCACGTCTTGCGGGTTGCCGTTACGCCGAAGCGGGTTGATGTTCTTGGCGTATTCGATAAGCTCATCGCCGCTTGCCTCCATCATTGCCGTTTCGACCCAGCCCGGGGCGATGGCGTTGACACGAATTTTTGACTCTTGGTACATTAAGGCAAGTGATTTTGTGAGGGTGTTTACTCCTGCTTTGCTGGCGGCGTAGGCAGTGTTCACCTTACCCCCAAAGTACGAGTCGGTTGAGCTTATCATAACGTAGCTACCGGTGGGGCGGATTTTTTCGCGCAGCTTTTCAAAAAGCAGGTAGGAGCCGGTCATGTTAACGGCGATGGTTCGCTGCCAAATATCTAAGTTTCGAGAAGGGTCGTTATAGGCTTCAAACTCTACAATTCCTGCACAGTTCACAATGGCATCCAGCTCGGGCAATTGACCCTTAAGCTCATCAACTTGCGAAGCTTCTTTGAGGTCAAGAGGAAGCCCCTTAAAGTTCTCGTCATCTAAAAGGTGTGCCGGAAAGTCGGTCTGGTAGTTCGTGCCAAAGACCGCGTAACCCTTGGACAGAAAATGCGAAGCAACGATCCTACCAATGCCGCCTGAGGCGCCTACAACAAGTATTGCATTCATACGGTTATTATAAGTCAGTTACCTTTGTTTAGCCAATCTAGTCGCGGTGCGGATTCATGAAATCTTCCCAAGATTCCATTTTTGAGGTAGCAAGACCTTTGGGCTTAAAGGTAGCCTTGTTGTGCTCGTATATGAACTTCAGGCGTTGGTAGCTAATGTAGCTTAAAACAATACCCGTGCTCGTGCCAAGATTGAGGCTCTCGACAACACCGCCCATTGGTATTTGAATGCACGTGTCTGCTGCGTCTACTGCTTTGTCCGACACTCCCTTTGATTCGTTGCCAAACCAGACCGCAAGTTTTTTCTGCGTAAAAGTTTCTTCGTAGAGGTATACATTTTCTTTTCCTTTTATGTGCGATGACGTTACGGCAATGGTGTAGTTATCTTTTTGCAGGTGGGCGATGCAATCGGCAGCCGTGTCAAACTGTTTTACGAAGACCCATTTGTTTGAGCCCACGCTCAGCCGGGTGAGTCCTTTGTGAGTTCGAGATGTTTCAAAGTCCTTCACGATGCTATTGCTACCAATCACGTACAGCTTCTCGACGCCAAACGCCGAGATATTCCGCATAGCCGATGCAATGTTGACGATATCTTTGGGGTTCTCTAAAACACAAATAAAGTACTTATTCTGCAGGTGCTTAACGGAGCGAATTTTGTCCCTAATCGGCATACTGCTCGAATTATAACAAATATACCCCTGTGCGGGGTATTGCAAATCGTACCAAGTCTGGTGCGGGTAAGGAGACTCAAACTCCTGGCCTCTTCCTTGGCAAGGAAGCGCTCTATCAACTGAGCTA
>CAYNBU010000050.1:0-2600 GCA_964395925.1 uncultured Candidatus Saccharibacteria bacterium | reverse complement strand
GCCTCACGTTGGTAAATCACTATGCTCGCACGTTGCATGCTGGCCTCACGCTGCTTAACATCCCAACTCCAGAAAAAATCTAAACATAAGCTCTTGCAATTCTAGCAACTTTATGCTACAATACAGAAGATATGACCGAATTCCGTCAACCTATCACCAAACCGCCACTCCCTGAGTTCAAAGATCCGAAGCTCGTGGAAGCCGCCCTGGCAATGGAGGAGTATTTCGATACTGTAGAGGCAGAGGTGCAAACAGCAAAAATACTGGGTGAAGCCGGAGATACCTACACTGAGCGTGCTGATCAGGTAGATGGCCTGAGTTGCGAACTTTTGACTAACCCGGAGATGGTAACGGCCTTGTCAACTATTGGCGAGTACGCCAGCAAAATGATAACCGGAGAAGCTCGTAAAGAACTCGAGGATGCGTATGCACCTTCATTATCTATGCGATTGGGGCGCCCGCGTGTAACAATGCCAAACTCTGAGCTGAGCTGTGCTTTGGCAGATGCATCTGCACGCCCAGAGCTAGTACCACCTGCTTTACAATACGCACTTGATACGGTGTGGGCAGAAGCAGTGTCTGAGAGAGGTACTGAACCTTCCCCTTCAATTACTGTTGCTGAAGTCAAGGATGCGCTCAGCCGGGCAAAAAAGTTGTCTGATGTGGCAAGTTCCGAACCCGAAGTTCAGACTCCTGGCGAAAAGGTAGAATACGCTCGCCACATGGCTGCCGTTATTGATGATTTACCATCTGAGCGTACATTTAATGTCATTACTGGTTTGGCATACTTTGACACGCTCAGAGAGTTCACTAAGAAGAACGCGGGCGTTAAGAATGGCATCCTCGGAGATGAGCTTCGCCACAAAATGCTTGGTGGGGGTGTGCCCATACAAGCGGTTATTCAGGCCGAAGCCAGCATATTGCTCGATTTTGCTGGCGCTGTAAAAGAGGGTAGCCTAGCCCTAGCCAATACATTGCGATTCGCCAAGATGGCAGATGCTCTAGGAGTTAAACCTCGTAAAGTCGCGGGCACAGGTAATACGCTTAGAACCGATAAACTCAGTGAGCACCAAGCAGTTGTGGTAAATGCCCACAACGTTATGCTCGAAGTTCATGCCCATGCAGAAGCTGCAGCATTCACTTTGAATCGGCTGCTTCCCGTACTGTTGCAAAGAAAAGTAGTCAAAAAAATCCCTGAGCTCCTAGCCGAAACCATTGATGATTTTTACGCTGAGGTCGAAGAGGCGTCTGCATATGACCTAGACGAGGAGTATGAACAACAGCTCCATCAGCTTGAGCAGTACAAAAATGACCGGGTGCGCCAGATACGAACTGAACTTAAAGATCCGGGCATGCTCAATTATGATCAGCTGAAGCCTCTTGATGCAGCACTTGAGCCACGCCTCCAAAACCTTATCGGTAGCCGTGTGCTTGGTGAGCAGCTTGGTGCTTTGCGTGAGTTCATCGACAACAAAATTGCCGAAGTTGCACCGCTTGACGCGCCGTATGCTTACACGTCTAAGAAGATTCGCTCGTACGAGAACGGCCCGAACCTTATTCGTGACCTCGAAACCTCGCTCGACAAGCGTGGCCTAACGCCGAGCGTTGAAATCTTACAAACGCTTGCCATCCTCATTAACCAAGCCGAAACAGCCGAAGATAAAGCAGCATATTTCGACAAACTTGCCCAGGCGCGTAACCAGATCGAAGCACACATGGCAGAGCTTGACTTTGTAGGCGCTCGCGATGAATACACATCGCCGACGGCTAACGCCTTGCGTTGGATCGACGAAATCATCGACGCTGGTAAAGAAGGCCAGGTTAATAACACTCGCTTGATGCGATTTATACAAGATTACTACCTCGGCCCCGAACCTGAAACTTTTGAGGAACCAGCACCAGAAGCTCCTGAAGAGGCACCTATCGAAGACGTCTTACCAACAGAGGAAACCCACGAGGTACCCGAAGACAACGATACTACTGAAGAAGAAGAGCCAACTCCAAGTGACGAACCAACGCCCCTTGAGCGCTACGTAACTACCTTACAAGATATTCTGGGTAACATCGAGATCCACCGAGCTAACGTAGCGGTATTCCCTCCGGGTAAAACTGAGCGTCAACGCCAACAGCGTGAAGCTCGCGAAGAAAACCATTTCATTGATGTTGACCCTGAGCGCCTGCAAAACCTGGTGAGGCTCAAGCAAAGCTTAGAAGTCGAAGGGAAGGTCGCAACCCTGATGTACACCCAGCCAACCAGCTGGTCGGCACTGCCGCACTTCGCGCTGTACGTACAGCAGAGCCCAGAAGCAGGCACGGGTGTGTGTTTGCTCGAGAACCCGGTCAACGGTAATGCCTCATACGTCTTTACTGTCGATGGCGAACTGGTTATGGATTGGGAAGAACTTGCTCGCGTAACCAAACAAGAAGCTCGAGACCTGGGCGCGGCTACGTTTGTTCACCCAACCAAGGGCGCATCGAACTTCGACCAACACTATAGCGGCAAACTTAAGAGTCACATTGCGCTTGAGCTCGCCTCACTACGCTAAACAGGGTAAAATAGCAGCATGGCAAAGAAAATTACCCGCGAAGGCAGCAAAGTT
>CAYNBU010000049.1:0-2666 GCA_964395925.1 uncultured Candidatus Saccharibacteria bacterium | reverse complement strand
CTAATAACCGGCTTGTCGTCGTAGGCGAACGACAGGTGATCGAACTCAATTGCACCTTTGGTGACCTTGAGTTTTTTGGCGTCGGGGCGATCGGCAATTTCGGGCTGCACGCTCATGATCTCGAAGTAGTCGTTACTGTCGGCAATGGCTTTTTGGGTACCCTCCACCAAGAAGCTAATGGTGAAGATCGGAATGCGGATCTGCATGGCATACAAAATGAGCGCCACGGCCTGGCCGGTGCTAAAATGCCCATTCACGGCCTGCACAAAGATCAGCACGTACACGCCGAAGAAGATCACGTTCAGCACCAACCGGCGCTGCACGTCGCGGGTGTGCCACAGTTTGGATTGCGGCGTCACCGTGCGCACTGCCCGGCCGTAATACTTACCAAAGAACTTGAGCTCCTGGCGTTCTTGTACAAAACTCTTCACCACTTTGATCTGACCAATCGCTTCGGCGAACCGACCACTCGAAATATCGAGGTTATTATTGATCTTGGCCTGGTACTGCTGCCACTTGCCGCTGGTTTTGATGGTCATAAAAATATAGATCGGATATAGGCTGAATAATAGGAGTGCGATTGGCCAGCTAAAGTAGGCGATGATCGCCAGCGCAAACACCGTACTGAACAAGAACTGCAAGAAGTTATTACTCCACATCTGCATGAAGTTGCTGATCTGCCCGATAGAGCGATTCAGGCGATTAATAATCTTGCCCGACAGTTCGGTGTCGAAGTAGCTTTGCGGCAACTTAAGTAAGTGCTGGTAGTACCGCTGGCTCAGACTGCTTTGTATGCGCACCGCCATTTTGTCGCCGTAATAGCCGCCAATGTTGCTTAAGAAGGTCGAGGCTAGATCGAGCACAAAGATCCCCACTGCCAGCCACACTACGCGTGCAATATCGCCGTCGCCGGCACCTTTTTGGATGATGTCGATCGCCTGGCCGCTCAACAGCGGTACAAGCAACCCAACCACCGCCACCAATACCGAAATAACACTGACGGCCGCGTAGTACGGCCACAGTTGCTTGGTAAAACTAATAATTCTCCAAATCGCCTTCATCTTGGCTTTATTATACGGCGTTTTGGGCGAAGCGTCTTTGTTTTACTGGAAAACTCTTGTACGGTGCAGTATGATAAGCATAACCAACGTATAACTCAAGGAGATACCCTTATGGCAACAGCCAGGAAACCAGCAGCAAAAAAGACCGCAGCCAAGAAGGCTCCGGCAAAAAGTACCGCAGCGAAAACGGCTGCCCCAGCAAAAAACAACACGAAGACTGTTCTGATTGTCGTTGCAGTTGTAGTGTTTATCTTTGTAGTTATCCCAGCTATTGCACTTACCGCTGGTGGCGTCTTCTTGGGTAATAAGATTAACGACGCTGGGCTTAATGTCGATACCACTTCTAATGGTGAAGGCAGCGTGAACATTAAAGACAAGAACGGCAACGAGATTAACGTTGGTGGCACGCAAAAATTACCTGCTGAGTTCCCGAGCGATATCCCACTGTACGACGGCAAGATCTCTGCCAGCGGTAAAGTTACTGTAGACGGCAAGACCGGCTGGACCGTAACTATCACTACTTCGGATAGCCTGGACACTGTTAGTGCGTGGAACACCAAGGAATTCAGCAGCAACGGCTGGAACACCAACCTCGACACCTCCTCTGGTTCGGGCGGCTTATTGACCGCTACTAATGGTACATACCGCGTGAGCGCCTTCAGCAGCAATGACGATGGTACGACTACGGTACTTTATACGGTTACTCCTGAATCTCAGGAGTAAGGTAGACTTGCATTTCGTAGCCGTTTATGTTTAAATCTACGAACTATGGCTGATTTACACGAAGCCGATGCTCGCTCGGCAGAACAGCTCCAGGGCTGGGCTGCAGAATACGCTGCCGCATCAGGTGGGCGACTGCAAGTTATCGAACATGACCCCGAGAAGTATCCTTTTCAAAAGGGAGTAACGTATGAAGGCCATCCGCTCGACAGCGCTATCATCGACAGCGTGGCAACCATTGCCCAGCCACTGTACCCTGAGCTCTTTGAACAACTCGAACAGGACGAAGCGACCACTAAGCGCCTGAGCATGGTGGGTGAACTGCTCGCCGGCGGTAATAACGTAGTGTTGGCCACCAATCACGGTGACCTCATCGACGTTGCTATTGCACACGCTGCTGTATATTCGCAGCTCGAACAGAGCGGCTACCGTGCTCAAACCGGCATTATTATTAGTAAGATGATCACCTACCTGGCCTATCGCCTAGGCGACGAGTTTGCACCCTGTCCCAATGTGTTGCAGACGCTCGAAAACGAAACGTTCTTTAGCTACCCGAAAACTGAATCCAGTAAAAAGCACTTGAAAGACCGTATTCTGCCCGACGAAATCGACCGACACAACCGCCGGATGCGCAAAGCCGTACACGAAAAACTCGGCGAAGGCAGTTTGCTGCTGGCCATGGCCGCCAGCGGGACTACCGACAAACCAAGCACCACAGGCCCTAATACCATCATCATGGGCGAGGTTGGCGTCGGCACCGCACGTATCATGGAAGCCGATAACACCTATACCGCTCCGCTCGCCGTGTTTTACCAAGGCAATAACCGCATCATGCAGTTTGCCGACATCCCCCGCCGTATTACAACCGAAGAGCAGGCCCACGGC
>CAYNBU010000048.1:0-2995 GCA_964395925.1 uncultured Candidatus Saccharibacteria bacterium | reverse complement strand
GGACCGTCGACACCAAGGCGATCGCGACCGAGACCGCGGCCGAGCTGCATCGGCGACTCGCGTCGTGACCCCTGACATCGTCCAGGCCTACTGGGCTGGTCTCGCCGCAGGGTGCGCCGCGCTCACCGTGCTGGGGGTCCGCTGGTTCGGCCGGTACGTCGCACGTGAGCTGTTGGACGGGGTTGACCGGCGGATCAACGGGCGGATCGATGCGTCCCTGGATGCGTTCGCCACGAAGCTCGACAGCAACACCAGCGCCGTCCTCGACGAGGTCCGCTCGTCCGCACAGTCGGGGCGGGTCACCGCCCGCGTGTTGGCGCATCACGTCCGGTGGGCTGCGTCGCAGCCGACCGACGGCACCCCTGACCCGTCGCTCGACCACCTCGACGACCTCGACGCTGTCACCCGTCACCCCACCCATGGAGGTCCCCATGTCTGACCGTCTCGACCGCCGCACGTTCACCTGCCTCCCGGATCTTGCGCACGTCTACGTGTGCACCGAACCCCAGACCTGACCCCTCCCCTCCACTGGAAGGAACACCCATGGACACCATCCACGGGGCGCTCGACCGCGCCCGAGTCGTGCTCACGAGCGTCGTCACGATCGCCACAGCGGTCGCTGTCGCGCTCACCACCATCGTCATCCCCGCCGCCGCGGACGCGTACGGGGCGGAGTCCGACATCGTGACGGGGCTCGCCCAGGCGGTCGTGCTCCTCGGTTCGATCGTGACCGTGATCCGCCGTGTCACTCCGGTACCGGCAGATGAGCGGGGCCTGCTCCCCGTCGACGAGGACTGACGTGGCGGTCGAGATCCCCCGGCTGGATGGGCCGGAGAACCAGACCGACTTCCCTGCGACGTGGAACCCGACCGCGGAGGCGATCGAGGCCCTGGCGGAAGCGGTCGACGAGTTCGACCCGGACGCGTTCGACCCGGCCGGTGCGGCCTCCTCGGCCGCCGGTGCGGTCGCGGATGACCTGGGGGCCCACGAAGGCTTGACCACCGGCGCTCACGGGGGGATCGTCGCCTCGAACGACTCGCGCCTGACCGACGCACGGACCCCGACCTCCCACGCCGCCTCCCACGCGGACGGCGGGAGCGATGAGGTGGCGTTGGACGGCTCCCAGATCACCACCGGCACCGTCGCGACGGCACGCCTGTCGGTGGGTTCGACGAACGGGACGGTCGCCGCGGGTGATGATGCGCGTCTGAACCGTGTCCCTACGCCTGTGGGGCAGTCTGATGGCAAGATGCTCGCTACTGCGTCTGACGCACTGGTGTACGTGGATGCAGCGTTCGCCACGGTCGACGCTGGGGATGACCTGACGTTGGCTCGCCCCGATGCTGGGGTCGTCTACTGGCGGTTCGAGGACGGCACCGACCCTGGTGATGCGGGCGAGAACATCGTGAACGCCGAGCCGGGCGACTTGTGGGTGGTGTTCGATGCCTAGGGGCGCTGTGGGCGGGACGTTCGGTGTCGTCGGCGGTGCGGGCGGTGTGGTGGGCTCCAGCGATGTCCCGTCGGGTCCGTGGTTCGAGGGTGGGACCATCACCGAGTCGGGTGGCTGGCGCTATCACACGTTCCTGACCTCTGGCACGTTGACGATGGTGTCACCGGGCGAAGTCGAGTACCTCGTCGCCGCCGGAGGTGGCGGCGGCGGCTCTCGCATTCGTGGCTCAGGCGGTGGTGGTGCAGGCGGCGTGCTCATCTCCTCGGCGACCATCACCGAGTCGCAGACCGTCACCGTCGGTGCGGGTGGAGTTGGTGGTATTCAGGCTGGCAACTTCAATGGCAGCAACGGTTCGGATTCGCTTCTCGGTTCTATCGCCACCGCTATTGGTGGCGGGTATGGCGCCGCGGCGGGCTTGACCAACCCTGGTGGCGCTGGCGGTTCGGGTGGCGGCGGCGGTGCTACAACCGCTGGCGGTTCAGGTGGCTCCGCTACTTCCGGTCAAGGTTCCGCTGGTGGCGCTGCCCATGGCAACGCAACGGCAGATGACCGTGGAGGCGGCGGCGGTGGCGGTGCAGGTGGTGCAGGTGGTGCGGGTGCTTCCACTGTGGGTGGTTCAGGTGGTCCCGGCATCGAGTGGCCTACGGGTTCGGGCAACTTCTACGGAGGGGGCGGCGGAGGTAGCGGTGCTACTCCTGGCCCTGGTGGCACTGGCGGTGGCGGTGCAGGTGCATCAGCGGGGGCTGGTGTAGACGGCACACCCAACACAGGCGGTGGCGGTGGAGGCGGTGCGAACACTACGTCGCCGCGCACCGGCGGCGACGGAGGTTCAGGAATCGTGATTGTCAGGTACCCCGCATGACAGAGGACCGCATCACTGCCCTAGAGGACGCCATCACCAACGCCAGCAGCCTCAACGACCTGAAAGCACGCGTCAGAGCCGCCACCGACAGCGAGCACGCACCGAGGTGACGGTCACCTGGGAGACCTCCCCGTGGACGTGGGACACCGCCCCCGGCACCTGGAACAACCCCTGGGGCACCACCGACACACGGGGCCGCCTCACCGGCACCACGACCCTCGCACCCGCACCCCACGGCCACACCGTGCTCGATGCCACCCCGACCGGGCGCAGCGCCCTCGCCCCCGCACCCACCGGAGCCACCACATGGCAGACCTGACCGCGACCCGCCACGACACCCGCACCCTCACCCTCACCCTCGACGGCGACGCCGTGTTCGCCTCCGGCGACTTCGTCTGGTTCACCGCCAAACACCAGCAGTCCGACCCCGACGACGACGCCGTCATCGCCAAACACACCGGCGGCGGCGGGATCACCTACACCGTCGGCGAGAACACCGCCACCCTCACCCTCGAGCCCGCCGACACCACCAACCTCACCCACCGCACCACGCTCGTCTACGACTGGCAGATCCTCACCGACAGCGGGAACCTCTGGACCGTCGACCACGGGACGTTCACCGTGGAGCCCGACATCACCAAAGCCACCACCGCACCCGCATAGCTCGCATCCCCCTGCGACAG
>CAYNBU010000047.1:0-3205 GCA_964395925.1 uncultured Candidatus Saccharibacteria bacterium | reverse complement strand
CAGGACCATGGCAATTCTTCTTTTGCCAAACATAGAAACCCTCCAATTTATTTATGCCTTAAGCATAATATAAAACACACACGACTGCAACTATACCGTCAGGTTAAATTGATCCAGCTCAGGGTTAGGCAGAGCAGGGGCAATCGCAGCGATGAGCGCTTCGCGGGCATGGCGGGCAACTTTTTGTTTCCATGCTGCCTGCGGACCATCGGCCAGCGCGTTTTCAATTTCGTCCGCGTAAGGGTCATCCTGCACGAAGCTGTCTGCACCGGCAGCATCGTGCAATGCATTCTGGTGTATCGTCTGGCCTTTTACCTTATTTCGGGCAAACGTTTTACCTTCGTGCGGTACAGGTTGCAAGACTTCAATTGCATAGCCGGCTTCGTCGCCAAGCACACGTTCAAGCACTGATTCATCCCAATCATCATAACGGCCGCTGGCGACCACCGCTTCGGCATTGGCCAGCACCTCGTCCATTGCAACTTGATCATAATCATCACCGAGCTCGCTTTGTGTATATGTCTGGGCAGCCTCGCGCTGGTCACCAGCCATCAAACCCAGTACCGCACCAAAGCTTGCATTTGCCGCACAGCCCTTATGACCGCCGGATGTAATATTTGCAGCATTCAGCGACTGTTTGACGGTGCGCAAACGGTCTTCTCCACTCATTTGACTATCGCCAAAGAAGCCGGTGAGCTCTGCAATATAAAGCCCGTATATATCTGGCCCGCCGGGTACTGATAAGCGGGGTTCAACCGTGCTCTCGCCAGAGAGCACGCCAGCGCGCTGGCGTTCGTCAATGCAAGTTCCCGGACGCTCCGAGGTTGCAGGACGCAGGCTTTCGCGGGCATGATGGGCCTGTTCTTCCACGGCGTCATGCTCCACAGAACGATCAGCATCACTCGCTTTCAAAGGTTTATCAACTACGGTGATCATCACTGCCATATTATCGAGCTCCATTCCTTGCATTGTGTCTTCCATTACTATTTACTTCTCTTCTACTTAGTTTACCAAAGATCAATAATACACCTCTGATACAAGAATGCAAGACCCTACATAAAGTGTGACGTTTATCACAGACGCCCAACATATAGCGTACTACAATAAAAGAGTTCGAAAGGAGTGGTATGTCGCAACAAAGTTTCGAGGCACAAAGTCGCTATTCACCAGAGGATCCTATCCTCGATTGGGTTGTTGATGAGATGCGTGCAGGCGATAACGGGAAGGCCTTTATTAATGATTGGTGGAAGAGGCTTAGCGTTGAATATCCGCAAGTGAAAGGGGCCATCTCGAGGATTAGCCGCGAAGCTGCTCCTCAAGATACCGTGCTACGAGGCGAAGTCGCAAAACATCTTGTCGCACTCTTTGTGGTACTTGACCAAAGGGGCCTTAATGCCGAACTCGAAGCACTCTACGCACAGCCTGCTGAACCTGTGCAAACAGATACTCTGGATACCCCATTACCATTCCCGCCTCTAGAAGAGCCGCGAGCTACTGCTTAGCCCCGACGCTTGCGCCGTCGTAAGTCGGCAACTTTGAGACGGACGGCCTGGCGGTCAACCAGTTCTTGTGCTTTGTCGAGTGATACTTGGTCTTTGGCTTCACGACGAAGCTTTTGGGCACGTTCGTAGGCCTCTTGAGCTTCTTTCTCGCTAATTTCTTCGTCGCGATCGGCTTCGTCTACCAGTACACGAATTGCACCGTCGGTGATTTCGATCACACCACCGTTACTGGCGAAGTGTTCGAGCTTACTATCTGGGTCGCCAGCCTTGCGGCGCACCGTAATGATACCCGTGCTGGCTACACTCACGAGCGGTGCGTGATTCGTAAATACGCCAATTTCGCCATCAGGGGTGGGCAGGCGCACTTCAAATACCTCTTCAGAGAATTTGGTGCCATTTAAGGTAACGAGTTCAAAACGAATCATTAGCTTTGAGCCCCCTGGCGTGTGAGTGCACGAATCATCGCCTGTTCTTCGTAGGCTTGATCAAGCACTGCAAGTTCTGCTTCGACCTGTGTTCGGGCACGAGCCATAAGATCATGGGCTTCAGCTAGAGGATCCTCCATAAAAAGCTCCGAGAAACGCTTGCTTGAAGCTCGCTTCACATCGGCACCGAGCTCTTCAAGCATCAGGGCATTTGCAGTTGCTTGAGCATCACGGTAGTCAGCGCCCTGGTTGTACGCCTGTGCCACCAAATAAGCATGCTCCGCGCGCTGTTCAATTGTACGATCAAACTGGTCGCTCATGTGTAGGTCTTTAACGGCTTCTAGCAAATCAGTCATTATTTAACCTCGCTAATAGTACCTTTCATATAGAAAGCACTCTCTGGCTTGTCGTCGTGTTTGCCGTCCAAGATTTCACGGAAGCCAGCAACAGTGTCTTTGAGCGAAACATACTTACCAGGGTTACCAGTAAATACTTCGGCAACGTGGAATGGCTGGGTGAGGAAGTTGCGGATGCGACGAGCGCGCGCCACGGTCTGCTTGTCTTCGTCGCTCAGTTCTTCCATACCCAAAATGGCAATGATGTCCTGCAAGTCTTTGTAGCGTTGCAAAATACGTTGCACTTCGCGGGCAACGTCGTAGTGTTCTTGACCAACGATTTCGGGGTCAAGAATGGTTGAGCTTGAGTCGAGCGGGTCAACCGCCGGGTACAAACCAAGTTCGGTGAGCGCACGGTTGAGCGAGATTGTTGAGTCGAGGTGAGCAAAGGTTGTTGCAGGAGCAGGGTCGGTAAGGTCGTCCGCTGGCACATACACAGCCTGCACAGAAGTGATCGAACCCTTTTTGGTAGAAGTAATACGTTCCTGCAAGGCACCCATTTCTTGAGCCAAGTTTGGCTGATAACCTACGGCAGATGGCAAGCGACCAAGCAGGGCAGATACTTCGGCACCAGCTTGGGTGAAGCGGAAGATGTTGTCAACGAACAGCAGCACGTCTTTACCTTGGTCGCGGAAGCCTTCGGCGATAGTCAGGCCAGAAAGCGCAACGCGCAAGCGAGCTCCTGGCGGTTCGTTCATCTGTCCAAAGACAAGGCTGGTGTTCTTGAGCACACCAGATTCTTCCATTTCGTAGTAAAGGTCGTTACCTTCGCGAGTACGCTCACCAACACCAGCGAATACTGAAGTACCACTGTGCTGCTTAGCGATGTTGTCGATAAACTCGGTGATAAGCACGGTTTTACCCACACCAGCACCACCGAACA
>CAYNBU010000046.1:0-3620 GCA_964395925.1 uncultured Candidatus Saccharibacteria bacterium | reverse complement strand
GGGATTCGAACCCCCGATCACGGGACCAGAACCCGTTGCCTTACCGCTTGGCCACACCCTATTGTGGCTCCAAGTGCAGTGTGAAATACGCCTGCGCCTGTAACAGAGAGATTATACCCAAAATCGTGCAAAAATGCCAGAGGTCAGCTTGCGCCTGCCGCCAAAGGCCTGAACCAGAGGTAGCTCCGAAGGCGCAGCTGTAGTAGTATTAAGGGCAACATGAGGTTATTTTACCAGAAGTACTTGTTGCGAGCACTGGGCGCCGGTGGTGCGATAGCATGCCTTGTTATTTTTGCCATGGAGCCTAGCTGGCCCACTCCCGACAAGCTCATCATCTTCCTCACCTTCGTATTCTTAGCCGTTGGCCAGGCCAAAGCCATGCTCAAGCGCTTGTTGCCGTTTGTGGTATTGCTCTTAGTGTACGAATCGTTCCGCGGCATAATCCCGAGCCTCAACACCCGCGTGGAGTACCAGTGGATGATCGACGCCGACCGTTGGCTCTTCTTTGGCACGCTCCCCACCGAAACGCTGCAGCATTGGTTCTGGCACGGCCGCACCGCCTGGTACGACTTCGCGTTTTACATCACCTACATGCTGCATTTTATTTTGCCGATCGGCTTGGCCATCCTTATCTGGAAGTTCCGCGAAAAGCTGTATTGGCAATATATCGCCACGTTCTTGCTGGTGTCGTTTTTGGGCTTTCTCACCTTTTTGGCATTCCCGGCCGCGCCACCCTGGCTAGCCGCAGAAAAGGAGCTGATCCCGCCGATCACCCGAGTTTCGAGCGAGGTGTGGGCTGCGCTGGGCATTACCGACTTCCCTTCGGTGTATAACAAGATTTCACCAAACCCGGTGGCGGCGGTTCCGTCGTTGCACGCGGCGTATGCAACTTTACTACTGATCTTTGTGTATAAGGCTTTTGGCAAAAAGTGGGCGCTGCTGGCTGCGATCTATCCGCTCATCATTTATGTGGGCACGGTGTATTCGGGCGAGCACTACGCCATCGACGAAATACTGGGTGCGCTCTACGCCATTGCCGCCTATTTTGTAGTGAAGTGGCTGTTTGTGAACCTTCGCATACAAGAGCGGTTGGCTGCTTTTTATCGCCGCGACATGGCGCGCTGGCAATCGCCCGATCCGTACTGGGTTGAGTGATAAAATCAGGCCTTAGTGCTCGCCGTGCTTGAACACGTTGTTCAGGTCATACACCTGATCTTTTGAGATCGGATTACCAAAGCTCACCAGATGATTGGGCAGTGGTGGGGTTGCAAATAAATCAATTGGTTTGATGTCGTTAGCAGTTAGGGCAATTTGTGCTGCTGCACGGTAGTTATCATCGACTGGTTGCCGACGCTCGCCCAACCGTTGCCAGCGTGATTCGTCGAGCGTTTCGCTAAAATCAAGTGTTTGTTTTTGCGGTAATCGCATATAACCTCGAATGAGGACAGCGTAGGCATTGGCAAAATCGGCAGTGAGGGCAACTACCTGGTCTGCGGTAAGTTCCGAACCCACTTTTTGATTGAACAGGCTCGACACCGCAGCTGGTAACCACTCATTTGTAACTATCGTGACATGAGCAGGATTCTTCCCTTCGCACATCAGCGTACCGAAGCGCGATGATGATTCTTCGAAGGCAACATGACGCACGCCAAATGGAGCCTCGAGTTCATAAGTCGGCAAGTCGCAAAGCTTCGCAACCGCATCACTCACGCGGAGCAGCGACTGATCATCCATGATCTCTTCAATGAACTCGCCAAACGCTTCGTCGTCGCGAACGACTGGCAGGTTTGGCATCTCTACAACTTGCGCATCAGCCACGGCTTGCCTGCCTCTTTCGCCATTTTTCGATTTCGGCGTGGTGGCCGCTCAGTAGGACATCAGGGACTTTTTTACCGCGGAAGGTTTCGGGGCGGGTGTACTGCGGATGCTCAATGTTTTCGTCGTCTTCTTGAAAGGATTCTTTTTCGGCGCTGGTTTCGCCGCCCAAAACTCCAGGCAGCAACCGTACGATACTGTCGATGATGATCATGGCCGGCAGTTCACCGCCGGTAAGCACGTAGTTACCAATACAAAATTGCTGGTCAATGTAGTCGATAACCCGTTCGTCGTAGCCTTCGTAACGGGCGCACACTAAAATAATATCTTGGTTGTCTGCCGCGAGCTGTTTAGCGTGCGACTGCTTATACACTTCGCCACGCGGCGTTGGCAACAGAACTTTTGCGTTCGGGCTTTGCGCTTTGGCATGCTCAATAGCAGCCACCAATGGCTCGGGCTTGAGTAGCATGCCGTCGCCACCACCGTAGAGCGTATCGTCAACCTGTTTACGCGGGCCAATGCCAAAGTCGCGCAAGTTAACATAGCTAAACTCGACTGCTTTTTGTTCTTGCGCCTTCCAGAGCATGCTGGCGTTTAGCACGCCTTCGAACATCTCGGGGAATAGGCTAATTATTTGCACCTTCATTACTAATATTATACCACGAATTTAAAGGAGATGCTAGTTGTTATAGGTCGAGGTCGTCGAACTCAGCGAGCTCTTTACGCGTTTTGCTGGCGAGGCTGCTTTCTTCTTGGGCTTCGTCCTCATCGTCGCCTGCAACTGGTGCAGCAGCTGTGTCGGCTGGCTCATCTTGAGTAGTTGCTGCATCGTCTGCGCTACTCTGAGCGTCGTCTTTTGGTGCCGCACTGGCGCGATCTTCTGGCGCAGGGCCATTATCGACAATCTTGAGGTTGTAACGAGCTTCGTTCTTGGTGCCGAGTGCGCGCAACAATGTACGCAAGCTCTGCGCAGTTGCACCGCGCTTACCAATTACCCGGCCGAGATCTTCGGGGTCAACGGTGAGCTCCAGGAGCACACCTTTTTCGTCGACACTTCGCTCAACAACGACAGCGTCGGGGTTGCTTACCAGTGATTTTACAATGAATTCAACAAATTGTTCGTCAATACTGCTCATACAGAAATCCTCCCTTTACTGACCGCTTCATTATACCACGCAGGAAAATGGTGCTTAAGCTTTTTTGGGTTCTTCTTCGCCGGCTTCGGCTTCTGGAGCTGATTCTTCAGCGGGAGCTTCTGGCTCGGCGGTAGGTTCTTCGGTTGGCTCTTCTGCAGGAGCCTCGGCCTCAGGTGTTTTCTCGGCTGGCTCTGCTGCAACTTCTTCTGCAGGTGCTTCAGCTTCTGGAGCTTCGGCTGCTTCTGCAGCTGGCTCTTCAACCTTTTCTTCTTTTGGCTGGTTCTTGCGAAGCTTCTCGGCGTTGCGCGTTTCGCGGGTGATGTCAGCGCTCAATTTTACCCATTCAGGCAACTTCACGCCGTTAGCCTTGAGCAAACGTGCTGCGCGGTCAGATGGACGTGCGCCGTTGCTCAGGTAGTACTCGGCCTTCTCTTTGTCGATGGCGAGTGCTTTAGTATGGGGGTTGTAACTGCCAAGCAGGTACACGAAGCGCCCGCTGGTGGGTGTTCGTCGCGCGTCTTGAACGATCATTCGGAACTGCGCATGGCCTTTGCGGCCGGTTCGTTGTAAACGAATAGCTAACATATATTGTTATGCTCCCTTATAAATTGATTTAATTGATACAACAATCCAAGCTATTGTACAGATATGCACCTCTGTTGTCAACAG
>CAYNBU010000045.1:0-4258 GCA_964395925.1 uncultured Candidatus Saccharibacteria bacterium | reverse complement strand
TTACGCCCGAAAAGGGCGGAGTCGGCCCGCTCACCGTGAGCGTATTGTTCGACAACGTCATTCGTGCTGCGCGCGAGGTGCAGGGCTAGATATGACAACGATCGGTGTTTTTGATTCAGGTGTGGGAGGGAAGTCAGTCGCTAATGCTATCAAGAAAGCACTTCCTGGCGCAGCAGTTTTATTCGTTTCAGACGAGAAAAATGTGCCCTATGGTGATAAAACACCAGATGAACTTTATGACTTAGTTTCACCAATACTTAACACGTTAAGTAAAAGTTGCGACGTTATCGTAATAGCCTGTAATACCGTGAGTACTACCTTAATTGAACGTCTGCGTAAAGAAGTCTCAGTACCACTGGTTGCCATGGAGCCCATGGTCAAACCAGCAGCGCTACACTCTGCTACCCGTATTATTGCTGTGTGTGCGACACCAACCACGCTTGCCAGTAAGCGATACGCGTGGCTTAAAGAAGAATATGCTCCAGACACCACTGTACTTGAACCAGACTGTAGTGACTGGTCGCATATGATCGAAACCAGCACTGTAGATCGCAAAAAAGTCCAAGCAATTATTAACGAAGCCTGCGACGAAGGTGCTGATGTAATTGTGCTTGGATGCACCCATTATCACTGGATCGAAGATATCATCACTCAAGCTGCACAAGGACGAGCATTAGTGTTACAGCCAGAGCAGCCGGTTATCGAACAGCTTAAGCGAGTGCTCGAACGGCTTGGTTAAACTGATCGCCACGATCCTTATAATTCTTGAATAACCCAAAACTGGCACAGGCAACAGACAGCAGCACAACATCTCCTGGTTGTGCTTGTTGCCGGGCGGCTTGCACGATCGTTTCCATAGTAGTGCCCCCCGAAATGATACTTGTGTAGCCAACAGCTTCGAGTGCAGCGCGAATTTTTGGTGCGGTGTCCCCTTCGATCAGTACTACGGCGCGAACGTTGTGAGCCGCGACTTCTTGTGCAAGCGAGTCAAATATAACACCTTTATCTGAACCCCCCAAAATTAGCACCTCGGGTTCGGTAAAGGAGCTGATAGCAGCAATAGCAGTTTCAGGCGTGGTCCCCAGCGAGTCATTATAATACTTCACCCCATCTACTTCGCGAATGAGTTCCATACGGTACGGAAGACCAGCAAATGCATTCAGTGCCTGAGTAATTGCTTGAGCGTCTTCCACAACTTCCCATGTCGCGGCAATGGCTGCGCAGACGTTCTGCAAATTGTGGCGGCCGCGTAGTGCCACGTCGCTCACTTTGCAGACCACGGTGTCGTTCATGTAGATACTGTCACCCCGCACGTACGCACCGGTAGTTTCGGTTGGTTCAGCATGAGGTTCGGGGACTTCGTATGATATTTTTGTGCCGGGTGACACGCTTGTGATCTGCCGAGATACTTCGTTTAACCGATTAAATACTGCCAAATCACCTGCTTGCTGATGCGCAAACATTTGGGCTTTGGCTGTAGTATATTCTTGCATATCATCGTGCCAGTCCAAATGTTCAGGAACGACCATCACACATACGCCAATGGGCGGGGAATAAGTAATGTCGATCAGCTGGAAGTTCGCCAGCTCAAGCACCACCCAGTCGGTTTCTTGCAGCCCATTACTCAAAAGTTCGAGCGGCGGAGTGCCAAAATTACCACCCAGGTAAGCGGTACGGCCGGCGGCTTTCAGGATCTCGACAATAAGGCTGCAGGTGGTGCCTTTACCCTTGGTGCCCGTCACTCCAATAATGTTCTTGGTAGGGGACACGCGGAAAAACTCATTGGTAACGGTAGTAATTTTGCTCAAAATATCGGGCGTTTCGGGGTTGGCGGCCACGATATCTCGCGGATGCAGCGCCGGAGTACGTACCAGTAAATCAAAGCCATCGAGCCCCGCCAAATAATCGGCTCCCAAGTGTGCAGCAACACCTTCGGGTAGGTCAAGCGACTCATTCTGGTCGCATACCGTTAACTTATTTGTAGGGTCGAGCGCGCGCCAATAGGCAAGTGCCGCTTGGCCCTGGCCGCCATAACCGAGAATTGCGATGTTCATGCTGCAAGTTGTGTCTTAACCAGTTCTGCGACCTGGCGGGGAGTCATATCGGCTTTCAGAATAACCGCAGCAACGCCCAACTTTTTGACGTCTTCGGGGATTTCTTGCTCGCCCATGTTGGTCAGGATAACCACTTTCATGTCTTTGCCCCAGCTGCTGGCGCGGAGTTTTGCGAGCATCTCATCGCCGTTCATCACCGGCATCATCAGGTCAAGCAAGATGATATCGGGCTTCATGTTCTGCGAAAGCTCAAGGCCAAGTTTGCCGTTCTCGGCGGTTTCGACTTCGTACCCTTCGGCCTCGAACTTGATGCGATACATCTGCGCAATAGCCTGGTCATCCTCGATAATTGCAATTTTTGTTGCCATATTACATCTTATACTACGTTAGAATGCCCCGTTAGACAACACTGTTCTGGGCTCATAACTCTTATGTTTCTTTGTAGACTTTTTTCACAATTTCGGTAACTTGGCCCGGTGTGTGGTTGGCTTTTTGCACCACGGCGCGCACCCCAAGTTTAGTAATATCGTCTGAGATTTCTGATTCGCCCACATTCGTCAGGATGATCACTTTCATGTCTTTACCCCAATCTGTCTTACGGAGCTTCGCCAGCATTTCGCCTCCGTCCATCTGGGGCATCATAATGTCGAGCAAAATCACATCGGGGCGTACTTTTTCGGCAAGCGCCAGCCCAATTACTCCATTTTGAGCAACATCTACTGCGACTCCTTCGGCTGTAAGTTTGAGCAGATACATCTGCGCAATAGCCGGGTCGTCTTCGACGATGAGTATGCGTGAAAGCATATTTTCATGGTACTCCCTCGTGCAAGTATTGCAACCGTTGAGCGCCCAAAGCCACTTTTTACAGAGGTGCAGGACTTAAGACTTTATTAAGAATCGATGCAGCAAGAGTACAGCTATCCGCCCAATAAAATTATGTGGCAACTCCCTGGCGGAAGTATGGAGCCTGGCGAAGAAATCGCGCAAGCCGCGGTGCGCGAACTTGCCGAAGAATCCGGGTATAGCGCCAAGAAAACCGCCGTCTTGGGCTCATTCTATGTCCACAACAGGCTGTCAGACAAGCAACAATACATTGTGCTATGCACCGACTTGTTCAAACACAAACTTCCGGCAGATCCCGACGAATTCATCCAGACTTCTTGGATGTCTCGCAAAAAGCTCAAACAGATGATAGCCGACGGATTATTCGATAACATTAACTTACTGGCCGCACTTAATGTGTGGTTCCATAGCAAAGCCGAGGAGGGTTTGTAAGTAAAAATACTTACTGGGGATAGCTAAGTTTATTTGTAATGGCTCGTTCTAAAATGTCATTATGCTCAGCTTTTTTATTTATCAAGTTAATGAATTTATTTTTCTCGGTAGCGGCCCTAATAACAGAAATAGGGCCTGAATGCGTAACGATAAGCACAGTTTTATCTCGATTGTCCTTAAAAATATCATTGATTGCGTCGATAACCCTGCGTATCATCTGGCTATTTGACTCACCGTTCGGAAAGCTCTTATATAGATTGGTCACGTAGTCTCCTTGTATCGCCGAGTGGGGTTTGCCTTGATAATCACCAAAATTTATTTCTCTTAGGTGAGAGACTAGCTTTACTTCTAACCCTCGACCCTCTGTCAATATGTTTGCCGTCCTAATGCACCGTTCAAGATCGGATGAATAGACCGTGTCAATAGGATAATTATCTAGAGTTTTTTTAAGTTTCCTTGTGTCTTCTTCTCCATCTCTGGTCAGAACGCCATTACGCTGACCTAGTACTATCCCGAGTTCATTCTCTTTAGTTTGTCCATGACGAATTAGTAGTATTCTCATAACCTTACTTCCCCAGAATCTCTGTAACGACATCCACCACTTGGGCTGGAGTATGGTGCGCCTTTACGATGTAGCGATCGACGTGTAGCAAACGGAGCACATGCGGCGCTTCGTCGCGGCTGATGTTGGTGAGCACAATCACGCGGATGTCGGCACCCCAGTCTGTCTTACGGAGTTTCGCCAGCATTTCGTCGCCGCTCATCACCGGCATGCGCAGGTCAAGCAAGATCAGGTCGGGCTTAATCTTTTCGCACACGGCCAGCCCCATTTTGCCATTTTGAGCGGTGTGCACCGCAAACCCAGACTTGCTCAGCTTAAAGCGATACATCTCGCAGATGGCTGGTTCGTCTTCTACAATAACAACTGT
>CAYNBU010000044.1:0-4539 GCA_964395925.1 uncultured Candidatus Saccharibacteria bacterium | reverse complement strand
CCAACGTCCACTAAAACTATAAAGTCTTCGTCTTCTGCGTATACAACGCGAATATCGGCAGTTATCGAAAAGGCTCTCAGCCCTTTCATGTTTCCTTCAAGTGCATGATCCCGTAGTGAATAGCCCCATATACCGGCAGCAAACTGCTTATACGCAGCTGCAAATTTTTTGTGCAGCTTTCTGTTGGGCATGATTCGCACTTTGTAGTGCTTCTCGAATGTTTTGTTGCGGCGAATCTGTTTTATGCACTCAAATCCCGCAAAAAGTCTTCGGTGGAGTCGAAACTCTGCAACTTTCCAGCGCGGGTATCTTTGAGTGCTTGCTTGGCTTCGTGTTGCAGGCGCGCTGCTGCCTCTGGGCTTGGCTCTGGCCAGGGTTCAGCGTCAAAATTAATAGTGCGCCCATCAACAACAGCCTTGGACAGAACCCGGACAAAAGCCTGCACGGAGTCGAACCCCAGTGCATCGGCACGTGCCGCCAACGCGTCGCGCAGCGATTTATCCATAGGAACCTGAACTTTTACGGTTGTGCTCATACCAAAATGGTATGAAAATAGTATTTTGATGTCAAGTCTATCTTAAGCTAGCCGAAGAGATACCGAATATGCTTAAATAGTCGCATGCCTCCACAAGAAGACCCGTATGCGTTTATCACGCAAGCGCCGCCCAAACAAAAGAAGCCCTTCATTCCGCAGCCTGATTCTCCTAAACGGAAGATTCTGTTGGCCGCCGGGTTGTTTGGCGTTTTGGTATTTTTCGGAATTGTATTCTTACTGATTTTCAGTAGCGGCGGCGCCAACACCGAACCGCTCATCAGCATTGCACAAACCCAGAATGAGATTATCCGCATAAGCACTATTGCGAGCCCCGATATTAAGTCGGCTGCTACCGCTGACTTCAACCAGAGCACCCACACCAGCACGGTGAGCGCTCGAAAACAAACCCTCGACTACATTGCCTCGCTGAAAGGTAAAGCACCTCCGGCTAAGGAGCTAGCGCTCAAGCAAAGCAGCAAAACCGACGAAGCACTCAAAACCGCAAACCAGTCGGGCAACTTCGACCAAGTGGTCGACGCCACCCTGTATAACCAGCTCAAAGCCTACCAGGCCGAGGTCGCAAAAGTATATGAATCGTCTGGTAGCGCCAAGACAAAAGCCCTCATGAAGAGCTTGTACGACGGCATCACCACATTACTAAAGAATCAAACCGCCCCAACCACCAGATCGTAAGAGTGGCGAATCAGCGCCTGCACTTCTTCCCACGGCAACTGGCCGGTGAGTACCACCGTGTTCCAATGTTTTTTATTCAGATGATATCCCGGCATGACGCTCTCGTACTTTTCGCGCAGCGTTTCGGCAAGCAGCGGGTCGCACTTGAGGCTAATCTGCACCGGTGTTTTCTTTTCGCTGATCAGCGCAAACATCTTGTCCCCTACCTTGTATACGGCAACGCCTTCGCCAAACGGATAATCAAGCCGCGCGTTCGGCATACTCAACACAAAGTCTTCAACTTGCTTATGATCCATTGCTTACCCCACAGATTGGTAGCAACTGTTCAAAGGCATCGATGATGTGGTCAGCTTCGGCTGCTTCAAGTGCCTGTCGCGTACCAAACCCGTGCGTTACCCCAACGGTAATGGCTACACCGGCCGCCCTGCCCGCCAGCATATCCACATCGGCATCGCCCACAAATACAGCATATTCTGGGTTTACCTCGAGCTTTTGCATAGCAAGCATAATACCCTCGGGGTCGGGCTTTGCTTTCTGCACCATGCCGGCGCTTACAATGTAATCAAATAACGCCGGATCTATGCCGCCAGCTGCTAAGGATTCTTCGATGTTGCGGCTGCGACTCGTGCAAATTGCCAACTTTTTGCCAGCTTTCTTCAGGGCTTCGAGCATCTCGTCGCAATATTCAAACGGACGCACTAAAGTAGTGTTTTTATCTTGAAAAGCGCGGTGCGTGGCAGACAGCACATCAGTTGCAGTATCTGGTGCTAAAAACGCATAACAATCTTCGAGCTTGCGGCCGATAATACTGCCGACTACTGCCCGGTTTTGCAGTGGTACTCCATGCTCCTTGAGCGTATGTTCGTAAGCCTGGTAGATAAACTCACTGGTGTCGAGTAGCGTACCGTCGACGTCAAAAATAACTAGTGTAATGTCAGTTTTGGCCATTGTTCTTGAACCAGTCGAGGTAATATTGCAGCTCGGCAATCGAGGCCTGAATGTCATCAAACGCCCGGTGGGTAGAGTTCTTTTCGAAGATCACGCCGTACTTGCCCTGCATCAGCAGCTTGAGGCTACTAACGTCGAGCATACGGTAGTGCAACTTGAGATCGAGCGCCGGCATCCAGCGCTTAATAAACATGCGATCGTTATAGATTGAGTTGCCTCCCAGCACGGCCAACTCGCTGCCAAATTGTTCTTCGACTAGTTTGATGAGCTCTTGCTCCACCTGTTCGAGCGGCTTGCCCTTATGCAGATTACGCACAAAGCTGTCGCGGTTTTCGGGGAATTCTTTCCACCACACATTCTTTTGCATGCGCTCCACCACTACCTCTTTGGGCTGCGTAATAATCGCCTCATAACTAGCCAGTGTTTTAAAACTAAAGTCGGTGATCTCGGCGGCCACTTCGAGCAGCACATCATTCTGGGCATCAAGCCCGGTCATCTCCAGGTCGACCCACAGGATCTTTGTTGGTACCACGTCTGTTTTGCTCATTGGTTTGTATTATACCCTACTCTACAGGTACGGGGTTATAGCGTTCATAATAGTGGTTGTGTCTGATGCACCGTCGATCGAATACCAAACTTGTGTGTCCTCACCGTGGCGCTGCACATCAGCACCGGTTTCGGCTTGGAACAGTGCGAGCGCCTGGCTCAGCTTGTTGGCAATTTCGGCCTGTGAGATGCCACTACGCTCAAGAACCGACCATGGTGTGTCGCCTTCTTCGATTTCATACTTCGGTAGTTGCTTGTGGCTTACAGGAGCTTCACTTTGCATAGATTCTGCCAAAACCTGAGTTTCTGAGATTTCTATGGTGTCATCGGGGTTAGCACTAAGCGTATCGAGCGTTGTTGTGGTAGTAGCCGCAATCGCATCTGGCTTTTCGGGAACTTCTGAACCCGACTTACTCGCAATAAAGAGGGCACCCGCCATTACTGCGGCAAAGGCCCCAACTGCAACGATCTTTTGTATTCTACTCGGCTGCTTTTCAGCCACATTTTCTGGCTTTGAACCACTCAAGCCCAACCATCGCGCGGCACTGCGCATACCCCGTTTTAGCTGCCCTTTCAGGCCAAGCGGCTGCTTTTCGAGCATCTGTCGTTTGGTGTGTTCCGAAGCTTGTACATCTGGCTCGAGCGCAGTGAGATCAAGAAACCCTTCGGCTTCGGGTTCTTCTACTTCAGGAAATAGCTTGGCTTGTACCTCTTCGTTAGAAGTTTCGGGAGTAGATTCGGCTGGAATATCGGGGAAGATGCTATCAGACACGAGAGCGTTGGCTTCCTCTACATGAGTACGGAGCCAAGCAGCGTCTTTAACGTCTTTAGGGTGCGGAGGTTTTGGTTGTTCCACTCGGGCGGCCTGCTGCGCTTCTTCGACAGCGAGTTGGTGGTAGATTGAGCCGGGAATAGTGGGTTTTGTCATAATACAAATATCACTATAGCAATATTTGGTAGTTTTGTCAACTTCTTACCCCTGTTATGATTTGAAGTTGAGTGCTGCGGAGTTGATGCAAAACCGGTCGCCCGTAGGTGTCTGTGGCGCGTCTTTGAACAAGTGACCCAAGTGACTACCACAGTTTGAACAGGTTACTTCGACGCGGTGCATGCCGAGGGAATCATCATCTTTGAGAGCTACTGCATCGTTGCGAGCCACGTCATAAAAGCTGGGCCAGCCGCTGCCCGAGTCAAACTTTTGTTCGCTGCTAAAGATTTGCTGGCCGCAGGCGGCACACGAGTACATTCCTGTTTCTTTATTATGAAGGAGCTTGCCGCTACCTGGCGCTTCGGTGGCTTTTTGGCGCAAAACGGCATACTGCTCAGGGGTGAGCTTGGCTTTGAGTTCGGCGTCGGTGGGCACTTTCATGCCCTTAGTATACGCTTATTTATCTTTCTTTTTGTCGAGCTTGTCGAGGCGCAGCCACTTAAAGGTGAAGTAGATGACGGCGGCGATAATCATGAAATTGATGATGGCGTATACAAACGCGCCCCAGGCGAAGGTGCCCGAACGCGTGCCAATAGTGACTACAAATACTTTGCCGGTAAGGCCGTCCGGAGAACCAAGAATGAGCCCTAAGATAGGGTTAATAAAGCTAGCGCTCAGCTGATCAACAATAATTTTGGCTTGCGCACCAATGATAAAACCAATAGCCAACCCCACCACCCCTTGGGTGCGCAGGAACTCAACAAAGCCGCTCACTTCGCTGTGAGCCTTCTTGGTAACGTGCTTGGTAACTTTTTTGTGCGCTGGCGGCGGTGCAACTTTGCTGCCTTCGCGGGTAATTTTCTTTGCCATGCTGCTATTTTACCCTGTT
>CAYNBU010000043.1:0-4902 GCA_964395925.1 uncultured Candidatus Saccharibacteria bacterium | reverse complement strand
ACGACACCTGTATTAACTCTAGTGGGGCAACCTACGCTTGTAACGCAACCGAACATCGCCAACAAGTAGAGTTCCTGCAGGCTGCACAGGCTGAGGTTGACCGACAGAACGCTGCTGCACTTATTGCACTACAACAGGCAGGTGGTAGTGGTAGAGGTGACAGCGGTAGAGGCGGAAGCCCGAGTTCGGGTGGCACCCGATATAATAGCTGTGGGCGACCATTGTCACAGCAGTCAGAAGATAATTGTCAGCTTGAACAATACCTCGTTAGCTGCTCTATATTCGGTGGCTGCGGAACATCTGGTGGCGGTGGCGGAACTACGCCAAAACCTGGCGGTGGGAGCTCAGGCAAATCGAATGTTTGTAAGAGAACAGGATCTCACGGCGAGATACTACCTCAGTACACAACAAAAGCAGCCTGTAATTACGCAAAGCACTGGTGGGGGCCGCGCAAACCATGAAACACCCCAAAACATCTACCCGCACCACCAGTCGTCATACAAACACCAAACACAAACCATCCACCAAGCACCATCCTAAGACAAGCAAACACAAGAAAGCGAGTAACCATATGAACTACAAAAAGATACTAACACCCATAGCAGTCATAGTGGCAGCCATTGCCCTCGTGGCCGTTGGCTGGTTCGGGAACAACCTGTACCAAACCCAGCAAGCCAGTGCAGCCAAGAATACCGCAACCACGTTTGTGACGAACATAGCCAGTGGTGACACGGTTGCTGCTTACGATGCTATGTCACCAGATGTCAAAGAAAACGTCAGCCAAGAAGAGTTCATGGATGCCTGGAAGGTGCTCACGGCTAACAGCGTTGACCTGTCTGACCCAGTAGTAGTCAACAATGACGGTACCATGTACTACTCACAGACGATCTACGGCCTCAAAGAACCGGTGGCTGGTGAGAACAACATTACCCTCATGCTGATACTCAACAAAGACGGCTCTAAGTGGGTAGTGAGCTCGGCGAATGTGCAGTAGCTCTAGCTGATAAAACCACTTGCAACAAATGTATAAAGGAGCGAGTTTACCTCGCTCCTTTATAGTTGCCGCCAACACAGTACCGATATAGCTTTACCCGCATGCATTGCTGTAAAACAATAGCCACGGGCTATTATGAGCCTACTTTACACTTATCTCTTGGAGATGTATAAGTTGTCTGCAATGTAGAACCGACGGAGTTCATGCACGGCTTTGGATATCCCAACGCGTTTAGTGGTAATGACCTGTTCTTTTGGTAGTGATGGCTTCTTGATAAGTTTTAGTGGTACGTTGGCAAGGTCGTGGCCGCTTAATGTTCGCGTAATATCGAGTGCTTGGCAGATTTTGCCTGGCCCATTAGTGACGTTTTTGCCGCTCAAACCACGACGCTTTTCGATATAGTCAATGCCTTCAAGCGGCTCTACTGCACGAATGAGTACACCTGAACCAAAGCCCGCTTTGCCGCACACGATATTGCAACAATGGTGCATTCCGTAGGTAAAATATACATACAAGTGCCCGGCACTTTTGAACATTGCTTCGTTCCTTGTTGTTTGGCCGCGAAAAGCATGGCTTGCTTCGTCTGCTTGATCATAAGCCTCTGTCTCAACGATTCGTACGCGTATGGTTTTGCCCTCTATTTCGCGCGCCAACTCACAGCCGAGCAGGCGCTGGGCTGCTTCCTCAGCCGGTACATTGAGCCATACAAAATCGTCTTTCCTCATAGTGTTAGTATCTCATATGAGATACGTCGATATTTTATCTTAATTCTGTCGTTGAACCCGGCGGGTTATTGCAAGCGATAGGCCGGCAGCAATAAGCAGCCCGGCGATTAGCATGTATAACATTGTTGATTGGCCGGTATTTGCCAGGTCACCGTTATTAGAGTTGGCGTTGGCTGCTGTTGCCAAACCAACTGGGTCAACAATGAAGCCGTTTTCTTCTCCGTCGATGTCAAGCTCGCCACCATCAGTGACTTGATACGATGCAACCTTTACCTGCTGGCTGGCGATGGTTTGGTCTGCAACAGAAGCATTTTGAATTGTGCTGTACGTCTGGGTATTCGGATTGTATTTTTTGACTACAAAGTCGCCAGAAACACCGTAGTAGTATTGAGTTACATGGGCCGTGAAACCATCGATACCACAGTTGAGGGTAAAGTTCATGAAGCCTGCTGGGTAGTCGTAAGTGTCGTCTTGCGTGTGGTTAGCGCTTTCGGCAGCAATCGAGACCGAGGTTATGGCACATTCCTGGCTAACTGCCAAAGCTGCATAACCGCCGGTTAGCGGATCGACCAGGCTGGCGACATAAGCCTGTGTGCTGTCGGCAATGCCGTCGTTATTGGCGTCACCACCATTTGGTGCGGCATCTTCGATACTGTCAACAATGCTGTCGTTGTCGGTATCTAAAATGAGCGCAAAAGTTGGTGGAACATGCTGGTTCATTACCCAGATGCTATTAAAGTTCCAAGTGTTCATTGGTACATTTATAGTATTGTTGACGAAGTAATTCGGTTGGCCACCATCGGTATTAACTGCTGTACAACCACCGACTGCTATGTCGTCGCCAACACAGTTTTCGTATCCGGTACGGGTTTGGTCAAAGTACACGTCAGTGAGCACCAGATAGTCAGGGTTATCTTGGCCAGTGCTCGGTTCACCTACGATAGCGCCCACCGACTCATCTTCTCCGAACATCTCGACTGGGCTCATAGTAAAACTATTTTCTATGGTATATGCATTAACATCCGCTGAATCGATACTACCAATAAGTCCGCCTACATCGTAGTTACCCTGTACGGAGCCTTTGGAGTACACGTTCTGTAGCAGGATGCTGGCCTCATAGCCCTCTTCTTCTGAGTCTAAGCGACCAATAAGCCCGCCCACGTTGTCGTATTCGGCGTCTTCTGGGTTTGTAATGGTGATAGTGCTCCAACTATACGCATTACGCAGAGTGGCCAAGGTGTCTGTGTCGTAGCCCCCGGCCTCAAACTCGCCTATCAGGCCGCCAATATCATTGCCTTCGCCAGAGATGGTTATAGTGGCGTCGGCATATACCTGTTCAATGATTACTTCTCCCTGGGCTGAAATCACGCCGAACAGGCCGCCGACGTTCCAGCCACTTTGAGCATTAATGATTCCCTCAAAGCTAAGATTTGTGAAGCTGCTGTCTTGAACATAAGCCTCGCCTACCAGCCCACCTATGTAGTATGTCCCCCATTCGCCTACTGCGTTAACGCTGCTATCTTTTACGTGGACGTTTTCGAGGCTCAGGCTCTCGTATGCATATCCTATAACGGTTCCAACGTCAGCACCTCCGTTAATTTGTACGGTGTTGAGGTTGAGGTTACGGATTGTTGCGCTCCTTGTTTCGGCGATGAGGCCCACATAAGCCTCATCTGCTTTGTCGATAACGAAGTTCTTAATGGTGTGGCCGTTACCGTTCAGCTCACCCCGAAAGGAATCATCTTGAAATAGAGGTTCGACGGTTTGGCCGTTGCAGTCGATATCGTCCGTCAGGTTGATGAGGTCATATCGATTACTTTCGTTCAGGGCGAAAAGCTGTTCGCAGGTGGCAACGTTGGTGGTCTTAGCAACGCTGGTGATGGTAAATTCGGAGATAATGGGGTCTGGCACGTCGGCAGCGCCAAACTCGACCACGTAGCTCCGGTATTCAGAATTACACATCAGATCGTTCCAACCTTGACCGACAATATATTCGGCGCAATCTTCGTCGCCACTATTGTTCGGCTCGCTGAGGTTCCAGTTATTATATTCGTCGTTTACGGGGTGCCCGCCCTGAAAAACATTACCGCCAGACCAGAACTGGGTGCCAGCTTCGGGGCCAGCCACCCACTTCCAATTACCCTCTTGTTCTTCGCCAGCATCGCTCGCACCAATCCAGCCGTTACCGGTGAGGTGCTCAACGATGAACGCGTCTTCTTCTTCGCTGGTAATGTTTGCCAAGTACCCCTGTACGCCGCCGTATTCAAGCTGCCCTGCTGCAATAAAAGCGTCATCCCAGGTCAGGTAGTCGTCTACAATTGTGTAGGCATGCCCGCCGATGGGGTCGATAATCACGTTGTCGACGTTACTTCCCAGGTTTACCTCAATAGTGTCGGCGCCGGGGCCGTTAGAGGTATACATGAGTGAGGCCAGCGTGCTGTTAACGTCGTTGAGCAGGCCGTTTACGGTTACGTAGCTCGAATAATCGCCTGTTACGTTGGCGTCTATGGTCTCGAAGTGCAATGTGCCGTTATGGGCCCTAATACCGAGCATCACGTTGTCGTTATCGTCGCCGGTAATTTGTAGGTCGGTGATTGCAACGCTTTCGCCAATAAGTACGGTCTTGTCGGTAACCGTTGATATGCCTTCGTTCGCTGCATGCGCAACTGGAGCAATTACTGCCAAGCTACTCAACGCCACCAATACACTTACAAGTACAGCGCTGGATCGCTTCACTGTGGCCACAATACTAACATCCCTCATTGTTACACCTTTCGAACCCTATTTACCATCATAATAGTACAGGGCTGCTAAAAAACACAAGTACTTTACGGTATATTTACATTGTCGGGCATTTTATCTCCCAATCCAAGCCGTTTACACGAATATCGGACGTCCTCGCACCTTTTCGCTGGACTGGTGGCAGCAGCTCAACATCAAAACCTTGCTGTGTCAGAAACACAACTGTTGCATTCTCGTGTGTATGAAGCACGACGCCATACAGCAGGCTTCTGGCCTGTTAATCGAATCGATGTCATTTGCAGATTTAAAAGTTCGAACACCAGAAAATAAAAAAACGACAGAGGTATCTGACGTTTTTTTAGCTCAAAATGTCCGTGAAGAACACGTGGCTAGGGTGGAGGGATTCGAACCCCCGATCACGGGACCAGAACCCGTTGCCTT
>CAYNBU010000042.1:0-4989 GCA_964395925.1 uncultured Candidatus Saccharibacteria bacterium | reverse complement strand
CAAACAGCACCACGAAAGCGATGAACTTACCTTTGGTGCTGCTGAGAAAGCTAAAAGGACTTTTCTTGGTTTTTGATTTGGTTTTGGTTCTATTGTTCATGGTAGTTTTGGTTCTAGTTTTTGGTTTAGTTGTTCTGCTCGACCTTTGGTTTTGTTTCATGCAAGATCCTTGCTTACTTTTTATGGTTATTGGTAGTGAATCACATTTTTGCTAATTCTGCTAGTAGCTTCTGCATTTTTTTCAGTCATGTTGTGGAAAACTCTTGTGCTACAATTGCAGCTAATGGAGCCCGAGCAACAACAAAACTACGAAGCGGCGAATATGCCATCTAAAACAAGCCTTCTTGCACATTTTCTGCTGCCAAGCTGGATGGAGTTTTTAGCATATACCATCATCAGCTTTGTATTTTTGGTAGCGTGCAATTTGTGGGCGCTGCTTCAGGTTTTGACCGGCGATGCGAGCCTCAGCTCGCTTCAAGTAAGTAACGCGCTCACTACCTACAAAGAACGGTTTGATTCAATATTTAATACGCCCGTATTCGCATCAGCATCGACCTTTTTGTTCTGGGGAATTATCGGATGTGTTGCATATATGGTTGCCTTTGTGCTCAAAAGTTATCTCGAACGCATGTACGAAGAGAAGCAAGCAAGCCATAATATTCAACCTCGCTATATAAAAGGAGGAGGCTACTGGAAGTCAGTAGCGGGTCATAATATCTTTTTTGCATGCACCGTATTGGTTACGATCGCGTTCTTAATAGTATCGCTCGGCATTTTTGTTCCGCAGAGTATTACGTTATTTAGCCGCGGGCTCGCCAGCTGGTTTTCGTGGCAAAGCATTATAGCGTTCTTGGGGAGTACATTGGCACTCGTACTACTCATACAGGTCGGGCGCATCTTATCTCATCTAATCCATAGCTCCTGGAAGATATATTTTGCCACCGAAGACTAGAATGGTATAGTAAACATAAGCGAAATAGATTACATGCGTATAAAAAAACTCAACCAAGCTGGCTTTAATTACGTATACCTCCTTGCAGGGGTATGTGGCTTGTTACTTATTATTGGTATAGCGATTGGCGTGGTGGTATACACGCAGCAGCAAAACAAGAAAAAGGCCCAGCAAGCGGCCGTGAGTACCGTAAACCGTAACAATCCTTTTATTAAGGCCTACGGCAATAACTGTGTTGATGCGCTCATTAATCGTTTCTCAGCAGCACCTGTGGCAACCGACCAAGTGCGTTTTATAGAGCCGCTCGGTAAAACAGCAGGAGCTCAAGTACTGCCGGCTGTATATGCTTCGATTGTACCGCTCAATCCAGAGGCCGCCGCCAACAGCTACAACCTCATCATGCCTGCCGACGGTAAAGTCGTAGATGTTACCCACAACACCGCAGAAGAAAGCTACACGGTCGTTGTGTCACATAGCTGTCGTTATTACTCGATCTTCCAAAGTGTGCCGCAGCTTGTTCCATCCATCGCTGCTCAGTTGCCCGAAAAGGTAGAGCCCGGGGTTTCAGTACCGCTTAACATATCGCTCAAAGCAGGGGAGCCAATAGGGAGTTTTGGCAACAAAGATGTGCAGTGGATCATGGTAGATGCCAAAAGCACCGCCAAAGGTTTTGTGAATACTACACAGTACCAGTCGCAGCCCTGGATAGTTCACGCCATCGATCCATTTAGCGTGTACACCAAAAGCGCTCGAGAGCAGCTCCAGGCCAAAACACTGCGAAGCGCCGACCCGATTGGCGGTAAGTTCGATTACGACAAAGCCGGCACATTAAGTGGGAACTGGTTCAAGTCAGGTACTGGCGGGTTTGTTGGAGCCGAAAAAGATCCGTGGATCAACTTCTTATCTATCGCACCAAATTATATCGACCCAAACAGCATTATCGTTTCAATCGGCAACTGGGAAGGTAAACCTACTCAATTCACCGTAAAGGGCAAAGTAGATCCAACCAATGCAACCAAGGCCAACAGCCCGGTTAAGTATAACCTTATGGAGCTGGTATATCTCAAGCCAGACGGTGCTGTATGGAACCCTGTGGCTGACGGGTTCGTAAAGGGTATCACTGTGAGTCAGAACGGCCCGATCATCGGTAGCATTATGTTCGAAGTACAAGATGACGGCAAGATCCGCTTACAGCGATTCCCGGGCAAAACCAGCGATCAGCTCACCGTATTTGAGGCCAGCGCCGAACTGTACGAACGCTAAAGTTCCGGCGCAAGCAGGTTAGCTGCTGCCGACACAGCCTGCACTGGAAAATCGGGAGTTGCCTGAACAGTATCTACCCGCACGCGGGCAGGATACATGGAGTCCTGTTTAGCTTGAGCACTTCCGGAAAGCCGTGTATCGATATGAAAAGGGCTTGGCTCAGTGTCCACAGGCTTATAAAAAATGTGATTAGCCGGGTCAATAACTTCGTCGCGCATACCGTTGTTCTCTTGTGACATCGTATTCCTCTTTACTAAAGAAATTATAAAGCATTTGATAAAAAAGACCTCCAGAGGGGGTGGGCACCGCTGGAGGCCTATTACACCCTTCAACCCACCCGAGCGAAGCGTCTAAATCCATAAATCTAAAGATTCGCGCCTCCACCAGCTCGAAAGCCAGCGGTAGTACTTGTATACTCGCTATTGATCGGGCCCGAAGCGCGGCCGAAACTGCGCAGGGGGTCTAGTTAAAGGGGTTAGTATGTTTTAGAGCGCTCCGGCATTTGAGAGCCAGAGCCAAGAAAGTGGAGGGTAACAACTTGCATGGCACGCTCTAAAACAATCTAACAATTGTTAGAATTGGGGGTATAAGGTACGTAAACGTAAATTATTACGCTTACGGATTGCTATTTTAGCAAAATTATTACTTTTGTCAATACCTTTTTGCTTGTTTTGCAACTATATTTCTTTGACCATAAGCGGTATTTCCTTTATTATCAGGGGTACTGACGAGGCATCCAAGAGCAACAAGAAATTGGAGGCTCTATGCAAAAATCTATACCAAAACGGCTCCAGCAGTTAGCTGACCCACCAGCGCAGCTCTATATAAAAGGGCCACTCGACACGCTCCTACAGCGGCCATGCCTGGCTATAGTGGGCAGCAGGGCAGTGAGTCCATACGGCCGCCAGATAACAGTCATGTTGGCCGAAGCTGCTGCTCGGGCCGGAATTGTAATAATTAGTGGCCTGGCCCTCGGTATTGATAGCATCGCCCACCGGGCAGCCCTCAAGGTTGAGGGAAACACTATTGCGGTATTACCTGGGGGACTAAAACGAATCTACCCTGCGGCGCATCAGCGTTTAGCGGAACAGATTGTCACCTCTGGTGGAGCGCTGGTAAGTGAGTACTCTGGCACCACCAGCCCCATGAAGCACCAGTTCATAGCCCGGAATCGGCTCATTGCAGGCCTTGCAGACGCCGTTCTCATCACCGAGGCAGCAGAACGTAGCGGCAGCCTGCACACCGCCCAGTTCGCCTTAGAAGACGGCAAGGACGTATTAGTAGTGCCCGGAAACATTACCAGCCAGGGAAGCAAAGGGGTAAATAACCTGATAAAAGTCGGGGCCACCCCTGTTACGAACACGGATGACCTCTTGAGTTACTTCGGTGCCAAACAGCCAGTGCAGATCACACTTGTCGGTGATAATCAGGAAGAGCAGGCAATACTCGACCTCCTACAGAGAGGGATCACCTCAGGAGCAGAACTACTCGTGAACAGTAAGCTCAGCGTGGCCCAGTTCAACCAAACCCTAACCATGCTCGAAATAACTGGCCTCATCAAACCCCTCGGAAACGACCATTGGAGCCTAAAGTAAGACGTTGGCGGTAAACCACGTGCGGGCGCAGGCACCTCCGCAGCCAAAATGTGGTAGCGTGCCACATTTTAAGCGAGGACAGTGCCTAAGAGCGCACGTGGTTTACCTTCCAAAGATTTGCATTTATGTACGATTTGCCGTAACCTTACGCCTTGTGTCATTAAACTAAGGTATACTACTCATTACGCATATGGCTAAAAATCTTGTTATCGTAGAGAGCCCCGCAAAGGCTAAGACAATCGAGAAGTACCTCGGCAAAGACTACATAGTAAAAAGTAGTTTCGGCCATATTCGTGATTTGCCCAAAAAGGGCATTAGTATTGATATTGAGCATAACTTTGAGCCTACCTACGAGATCAGCGCCGACAAAAAGAAGGTCGTCGCCGAACTCAAGAAGGCCGCCAAAACCGCCGACACCGTCTGGCTGGCAAGTGATGAAGACCGCGAAGGGGAAGCTATTGCTTGGCACCTCTGTTATGCCCTTGGTTTAGACCCTAAAACCACCAAACGAATTGTATTCCACGAAATTACCAAGCCAGCTATTTTAGCTGCTATCGAGAACCCGCGCACCGTTGATCAGGCCCTCGTGGACGCTCAGCAGGCTCGCCGCGTACTTGACCGCCTGGTAGGGTACGAACTCTCACCAGTACTATGGAAGAAGGTGCGTGCTGGCCTCAGCGCTGGTCGTGTGCAATCTGTTGCCGTACGCCTGATTGTAGAGCGAGAACGAGAAATCAAGGCCTTTGAGCCTGCTATTACCTACAAAGTCACTGCGCTGTTTACGGTGGGCAAAGAAGAGCTCAAAGCCGAACTGGCCAGCAAGCTACCAGACAAACCGACCGCTCAGAAATTCCTCGAAGCCTGCAAAGACGCCATTTTCACCGTCACCGACAAAACCACCAAGCCCAGCACCCGCAACCCTGGTGCGCCGTTTACCACTAGTAGCCTGCAACAAGAGGCCGCCCGCAAGCTCGGCTACTCGGTGAAACAGACCATGACACTCGCCCAACGCCTCTACGAAAGTGGTCACATCACCTACATGCGTACCGACAGCACCAACCTGGCAGGGCAGGCCATTAAAGCCGCCGAAGCACATATTACTAAGGAATACGGTGCCGAATATCATCAGGTTCGCCAGTTTAAGACCAAAAATGCAAGCGCTCAGGAAGCTCACGAGGC
>CAYNBU010000041.1:0-5449 GCA_964395925.1 uncultured Candidatus Saccharibacteria bacterium | reverse complement strand
TATCATAGCAAGAATACCAGCTCTTTTAAAATCCTCATGCTAATCGTACTATAGGTATATGCTCAAACTTATTCTAGCCGTCGCTTTTGCGCTGATGACGCTTGCTGGCATTGCAGCCAAAAAGACTTACACCGAAGTACCAAGCCGCGAACTCAAGCGCCGGGCCCAGAAAGGCGACAAAGATGCCAAAACGCTGTACAGAGCGGTAGCATATGGTTTGAGCCTCAAAGTACTGTTGTGGATCTGGATTGGCCTGGGCGCTACACTACTCTTTTTTGTAGTGGTGCGCGACTTTGCCTGGCCGGTTGCGCTAGTTGGTGTTGCAGTGCTCCTTGCCGTTGGTTTTGGGCTATCTCACACTAAAGTGACTGCCTTTGGCCGCCGCGTTACCATCTTATTAACACCGGTTATTACTTGGAAATTAAACTGGTTACACCCAGTACTTGAGCGCATTGGGCTCACCATTCGCCGCTGGGCGACACCGCACCATACCCGACTCTACCAAAAAGAAGATTTAGTTGAGTTATTGCAGCAACAGGCTAAGCAGTCCGACAGTCGTATTGCCAAGGAACAGATCGACATGGCCGTGCATAGCTTGACGTTTGGCGACCGGCTGGTACGCGATGTACTGGTACCGTATAGCCAAGTTAAGATTGTAAATCTGGGCGACAGTATTGGGCCGAAGCTCATGGACGAGCTGCACAAGAGCGGCCATTCACGGTTCCCCGTATTCGAAGGCAAGAAACAAAACATCGTGGGCGTGCTGTACGTGCGTGACCTGTTGCGCGAGCGCGAAGGCGGCACGGTTAAAGATGTTTATAAAAAGCACGTCACCTACGTGCACGAAGAGCAGACGCTGTACCAAACCCTGCAGACTTTCCTTAAAACCAAGCGGCACATTTTTATTGTGGTGAACCAGTTCGAAGAAGTAGTGGGGATCATCACTATCGAAGACGTCCTGGAGCAAATCATCGGCAAACCTATCATGGACGAGTTCGACCAGTACGAAGACCTGCGCGCGGTGGCTGCCCGTATGGCTGCTAAGGTGCATAAGGAACAGGGGCATGATGATGTGGTGCCGGTAGAGAAGAAAGAGTCTACAGGTAAATCTTCACCAAAACCGGAAGATGATCCGAAACGTCAGTAGCGAGCACTTTTGCTGATTCAAATTGAATGTCTTGCGAACCAAAAACATAATCCAGGCGATAATCTAGCTTGGTTGCTTCGAACCCGTCATAGGAGAATGGTTTAGTCGTCCAGGTCTTCTGGCTATAGTCGGGGCCAAGGTTTTTTACGTACTTTTCAATTCTACTAATAACTTTTGAACCTGGTACGGCATTGAAGTCTCCTGTCAGGATAAAGTTCTTGCTCTTATCTTTGATGGCCTCAACGAGTGCGTTGGTTTCTTGCAGCTTCCGCTCAGATGGTTCAAACGCGTGAGTATACGACATATGCACGGTACCAACGGTTAGTTTCTTGCCATCAATAGTAACTGTAGCCTCAACATAGGCTCGATTTTCGTCATCGTAGTGCCCAGAACCACCTTCAGCATTAACCCAGACCGTTCTAGTCTCACATAACTCATACTTGCTGAAGATTGCGTTGGCGAGCTTCAGCGCTTTACCGTCAAAGGTTATGTCCTGGTAGTAAACATGGTAGCCCAACTCTCGAGCAATATATTCAGGGGTGTGAATATTATTTTGTTGGTCAAAGTCTATCGTTAACTCTTGTAAGCAAATAATGTCTGCTTTGTTTTGCTTCAGAAACTCAGCAACTTTCCTGATGTCTTCCAAGTACCAGATGTTCCACTGTAAGATGCTGACCGTTTTGCTCATTCTTCACTTCACCAAGTTCTGCGGCTCGCCCTTAATAAACGCTTCAACGTTATCAATCATAATGTCGTTGCCAAGTTCAAAGCTCTTTGTAGCACTGTAGGCAATGTGCGGAGTTGCGTAGACTTTAGGGTGAGCTAACATCTTCTGGTATAGCGGATCTTCGGTGTCGCCTACCAACACACCGCCGCAGTCGGTCGCTACACCAGCAAGTATGCCGTCGTCGAGAGCTTCTAGCAGTGCACCTTGGTCGGCTACTTCTGCGCGCGTAACAGTAATAAAGTAGCTGCCCCGTTTGAGCGATTGAAAGAACGCTTTATTAAGCAGGTTTTGTGTGCTTGCATTGCTGCTGAGTGTGTCAACGATAACATCGGCGTCTTTGACTGATTCATGTAAGTCATCGCCTCGTTTGTAGTAGTTAACCTTCATATCAAACGCTTGGGCTATGCGGCCAACTTGCTTGCCGACATTCCCGGCACCAAGAATCGTGAGTTTTTTGTCGGCCAGACTTTCTTCTAGCTTTGGAAGGTCACCGTTCGTGCGGTAGGTTTCTTTGCGGTTTAGGGCAGTATCGAGTTTGCGAAGCATGGTTATCATCATCCAGATAACCCACTCTGAAACAGCATGACGATTTGCCCCAGGAGCATTAGAAATAAGTACACCGTTCTTTCGCATCACCTCTGCATCTACAAAGGCGACACTTACAAAGCCAACTGTTACATAGACATCTTTGAGCTGGCCATACGCATCTTGCAGCCCTGCTGTTCCAGAGCAAATAATATCTGCATCTTCGACTCGCTTCAGGTATTCTTCTGCACTTTCTGGAATAGTGTCGAAATAAGCAACGTCACCCAAGCTATTGAGTCGGGCTTCTTGTTCAGGCGTAAAGCCTTGTTTGTTGGTGATGACGATTTTCATTTCACAACCTCATAGTGATTTTGTATTGTAGATTCGCCAATCTTCTTTGTTGTCATCAGCTTGAGCTTTAGATCTACGTCGTGGCTACCAAAAAGCTGCTTACCTTGTCCTAGGGTAACTGGCTCAACATCCAGGATAGCCTCGTCGATGACACCCATTTTTGCGAGGCCGCCATTTAATTCACCGCCACCGATCACCCCAACTTTGTTAGCTTGTGGCATGTCGCTCGGTGACTGTATGGATATCTTTTTAAAGTCACCAGTGTCTAGATCATTGTCCTGAGTAGCCACGAGGTATTTGACGCCTTCTACAAACTCATCTGCCTCCATCATGCCAAATGTTCTGCTACCAACAATCACAATGTCGCATGACTTTACAAACTTCAGATAGCTATTCCAGGAATCATCCCCAACCCACTCAACATCATCGTTATTGCCTGCGATAAACCCGTCGGCTGAGATTGCCATGTAGAGGATTACTTTACTCATTATTTGCTAAACCCTACAATTAAAATTGCTGCTACGGCTAACATTATCCCTAAGTATACCGAAAGCGACAGCTTTTCGCCCAGCAGTAAAAAGCCAAGGACGTTTACTAGCACTAGGCTGGATGCCCCAAAGAGCGCCATAGTTTTGCCAACTTCCATCTGGGTAAAGATGAACAGCTGGCCCAGCGTCGCGATGCAGCGCAGTGACACATACAGCAAAAACCACCACGAAATGAACGTTGCCAGCTTAAAGCCCTGCGCCTGCATGTTGTAGCGAGCAAGTAGGTCGCCAGTCGTGAAAAGTAGCTGGCTCCCAATGATAATGAGTAGGATGCTGTTCATCGTTGCATTGTATCAGATCTAAGAAGTTACCGGTGTATGTTCCGGTAGGCCTGGTCGCGCTTTTCTACGGCGAGTATGCGGAGCGTTGTGCCTTTCTTGTCGAAAAACACCCGGTATTTGCCAACACGGAATCGGTACATCGGTGGTTGTACGTTAACAAGCTGCTTGGCAAACGTTAAAGGTTGCCCGCTCACAACAAAGTGTTGTAGCTTTTTACTGAGTCGCTTTTTGGTAACCACATCGAGCTTTGCCAAGTCCGTCAAAGCATCTTCTGTAACAACGTAGGTGTAGCGCATATCCTACAATTCGCCAAAGGCATCGGTGAAGGACACAACTTTGCCGGCATCGGCCTTTTTACGGCTGGCTTTGAGCTTGGCAAGCAATTCCTTGTCTGTGCTGTCGAGCACTACCTCAAGCAAGTCAATATTTATTAGTGCGGCGTCGGTATCGCCGTGACGCTGAATCAGCAGCACCTGGGTCTTGTCTTGCTCAACGTAATCGAGCGTATCCGACAAGTTGTCGCGCAACGTTGACGAGGTAATAGTTTTATACTTTGTAGTCATTTGTACATTCCTTTCGTACAAAACTATTGTACATTGTGTGACTGGGGTAAGTCAAGAGCCCACACTCAGCATAATATGTAAAAAGTATGTACAAAGTACTGCAATTGTGCTACTATGGGAGTATGAGCCAAACGCCACTTACCATCAAAATCGACACGCAAGTTAAGGCCGATGCCCAAAAACTAGCCAAGAGTTTGGGGCTGAGCCTCAGCAGTATTGTCGAAAACAAGCTGCGTGAGGTTGTGCGTGACCGCTGGGTTATCTTCGAAGAGACACCTGTTCCAAATGCGGCACTGGGCAAGCAGCTCCGTGAGGCAAAAAAAGACGTAAAACATAATATACATCAGAGCCCAGCATTCGATGCTGCTGAAGAGGCCATTGCATATCTCCATGCACAGGCTGATCGTGAAGATTGAATATCGTAAAAATTTTATCAAACAATACAGCAAGTTGAACCGCAAGCAGCAACAGGCTGCAGACAAGGCTGTCACTTGTTTTGTGGCAAATCCCAAGACCAAACGGCTACGCCTGCACAAGCTTAAGGGAGCTTACAGCGAAACATATTCTATCAGTGCAGGCGGTGACTTGCGACTACATTTCGTAGTTCGAAGCTCAAGTACCGACGTTGCTGTCTTTGTAGCCGTCGGCACACGCGCAATTATATGAGTAGCTTTTTGGTGCGACCTCTGTTAAAATTGCACTCATGAATCGAACTCTTTCTGATCAAGTGGCGGGCCATGTTGGCAAAACCGTAGTCATCGAAGGCTGGCTCCACAAAAAGCGCCTCATGGGCGGCTTGGCTTTTATTAATGTCCGCGACCGCCGTGGCCTGGTGCAAGTGGTGGTGCAAGACAAAGACGAAGTCGAAAAACTTCGCGGTTTACAGATCGGAACCGTATTGCACGTCGAAGGAACAGCGGTAGAAGAGCCTCGCGCTCCAGGCGGTGCCGAGCTGCACGACCCAACGCTCACTGTGCTGGTTCCTGTTACTGATGAGCCACCGATCGAAATCGACAAGCCCATCAGCCACAAGCCAGAACATCTCGACACGCTCTTTGAGCACCGTATTTTGAGCCTCCGTAACTTGCAAGAACAAAAGGTTTTTAAAATCCGCGCTGCTATTTTGCAGAATATCCGCGGCTACCTCAACGAACACGATTTCACCGAAATTCAGACACCAAAACTCCTTGGTGCATCACCAGAGGGCGGTGCAGAGGTCTTTAAGCTCGACTACTTTGGCCAAGAGGCAACACTGGCGCAGAGCCCACAACTGTTTAAGCAGATCATGGTGGGTGTGTACGAGCGTG
>CAYNBU010000040.1:0-6037 GCA_964395925.1 uncultured Candidatus Saccharibacteria bacterium | reverse complement strand
AGGACGCCTACCTTTTTTGGTTCAAGGGATGTTGCAAAGGTGGTGGATGAGTACGTACACTTTGACTTAAAAAACTTTTTATGCTAAAATTGATGCATTGTTTCAGTGAATCCGGGTTGTAGATAGTTTTTTACTCGATTTCATTGCCAGCAATCGACGTACTATAAAACTACATAACAACATAGAAGGATTCTTTTTTTATGTCTTTTACTTCAAAGCCTCGCCGCAATTCACGCGGCCCTGCTAAGCGTTCATATGGTGGACGCCCCAACAACAATCGCCGCAGTGGCGGCTCGCGCAAAGAGAACATTCACCCCTCACGTTTCGTGAAGGCGGCTGTTCGTACCGAAGAAACGGTATATGTTCCTGAGCATACTTTTGCAGATTTCCCGATCAGCGATTTGCTGCTTAAGAATCTCGAGGCGAAAGGTATTACCGTACCATCTGCTATTCAAGACAAGTCTATCCAGCCTGGCCTGGCCGGTAAAGATGTGATTGGTATCGCCAACACGGGCACCGGTAAAACGGTTGCTTTCTCGATTCCGGTACTCCAAAAACTCATTACCCAGCGACGCTCTAAGGCCATTATCATTGCACCAACTCGCGAGCTTGCCCAGCAAATCGAAGAAGAAATTCGCAGCCTGGCGCGCAATAGCGGCTTGCATGGTGCGTTGCTTATTGGTGGTTCACCAATGGGCCCGCAGCTGCGAAACCTGCGTTCTCGCCCCTCAATTGTGATCGGTACACCTGGGCGTATTAAAGACCACATCGAGCGTAAGAGTTTGACACTCGAACATTTCGACACTGTGGTGCTCGACGAAGTTGACCGTATGCTCGACATGGGATTCATCAACGACATGCGCTTTATCCTTGACCACATTTCAACGCCGCGCCAGTCGTTCTTCTTCTCGGCGACTCTAGATAGGCGCGTCAACGACTTAGTGCAGTCATTTTTGCATGAACCGGTAACTATTTCGGTTCGCACCAGTGAAACCAGTGACAACGTTGAGCAGAATGTTGTACAGTACGGTTCGCACAACGAAAAGCTCGAAAAGCTGCATGACCTGCTTGTGAGCGAACAAGCGCTCGAAAAAGTGCTGATCTTTGATGACACCCAGCGAAGCGTGGAACGCCTGAGCAAAGAGCTGATCACCCGCGGCTTCCCGGCAGATGCTATTCATGGCGGCAAGTCGCAAGGCCAGCGCTCTCGTGCGCTGAAGCGATTCAAGGCCAATGAAATTACCGTGCTTGTAGCAACCGATGTTGCGGCTCGTGGTCTTGACGTTTCTGACATTACCCACGTCATCAACTACTCGACACCGCAGTCATACGAAGACTACGTGCATCGTATTGGTCGTGCCGGTCGTGCCGGTCGTGCCGGGTACGCACTCACGTTCATCGAACGCTAAATTACTGAGAAGTCGTAGCCGGAGTTGTCGCTGGAGTGCCAGCCATCAGCTTCTGCACATATGCCTGAATATCGGTATAGTCATCAATGCCTGCTGCTGGAATCAGTGCCGACTGGCCATTACGCGTGGTGTAGCTGGTGAGCAGATTCACGCCATTAGCATCGTTGAGGCTTGCTGATTGAATATTCTGTTGACCGATATCGTTCGTGATCTTGGCCAAACGACGCATATTACCCAAACTAAGATCCGTTTGAACATTATTGCCTGCGGAGTCGAACAAATTACCAACTTTTATTGGATTGGCAAGCACCCCGGCGCTCATGGCTTTTTCGCGAAGCGCGAGGAGCATCATGCGCTGGTTTTGCGTACGATCGAAGTCACTGGTAATGCCGTAGGAACCCGGGCCGCTCCCACGCGCACGTGCTAAGTTAAGTGCCGTTTGACCATCGATTTGCTGTGCTCCATTTACTAAGCGCAGATTGGCATACGGGTCGTATATACCGCGGGCATCAGGGCTATCAATAGTAACCGTGATGCCGCCCACTGCATTAACCGCATCATGAAATGCTCCGTAGTTAACTAATACGTAGTAATCAATCGGTACACCCAATACTTCGGACACGGTCTTTTCGAGCAAGCCCATACCGCCTTCTGGGTAGCCCGGCTCGTTAAAGTTCTCATTCTGGCCGTGGAGGTAAGCCTCGTTAATTTTGGCGTAGCCGTAACCTGGAATATCGACATACAGGTCGCGCGGAATACTTAAGATAAACGCTGTATTATTAGTGGTGTTAATACTAAGCAGCATAATTGAGTCAGTTAGGTCAGCGCCGCCATGACCCGGGTCGTCTGCTGAGTTACCAGCTAGCAGAATATTGACGTTCCCCCGATCTTCGCCCTTGAGCTTGGAGTTATCGAAGAGGCTCCATAGGTCGGTGCCAAGCTTACCGCTGTTTTGATAAGTTTTCCAGCCCAGCCAACTTGCTGCTGCCAGCAGCATAATAAGTAATAAGATCCCAAACCTGCGGAGCCAGCGCTTCCACCACGGCCATTGTTGACGCAGGGCTTTTTTGTTTGCACGGCGCTCTTTGCGCGGGAGTTTTTTGCCATCGGAGCCATATTTTGCAGAATGTTTAGTGAGCACCGGCGTAGCAGTACGAGAAGCTCGCCTCGTTTGGCGTTTTGGGCCACCGCGTAAGTCAGGCAGTGTGCGGCTGATCTGGTAGTTGTCGGCACGGCGATCGGAGCTCTTAACCGCAGTCGGGGCCTTCTTTAGCTTTTTCTGTTTCATCGGTACGCCTATTATAGCTTGTTTTAGCGTGGAATCCACGTTTCAAAGTGGTAGGTAATGCCGTTTTCGGTGATATCTTCACCCCTGTTGCTCATCTGAAAGGAATGCTTAAATTCGGGGAAAAACTTGGTACAGGGGTAGGTAGCTTCAAGCTGGGTGATGTACAGTTCGTCTGCCAGGTTCAAAAACTCAGTAAAAATACCTGCTCCACCGATGACCCAAACGTCTTCCGTAGCACTTTTAAGAAAATCTACGGGATTTTCAAGCACTTCAAAACCAGGCTGAAGTTCAGTACCCGGCCGCACCACGACAAGGTTACGCCGATCACTCAGTGGATGATCAAACTCAATATAGGTACCGTACCCCATCACTACAGTGGAGTGGAGTGTACTATCGCGGAAAAACTGTAAATCAGTAGGTGTTTTACCTGCCCACGGAATACCATGCTCATCTGCGAGGCCTCGGTTCTGGTCGATAGCGGCGATAAATTTAATCATCTCTTAATAATCGGGCGAATGTGATTAAGTAAATAAAAGGATCCGGTTACCACGAGCACCGGCTCGGCGCGCGCCAGCAGTGCTTCGAAGGCGGTTTTTGGGTCAGTAATTACCTGCACATCCGTAGCGCCGGCAGCGCGGCAGGCAGCTTCGATCTCGCCGGTTGGTAACGAGTGGTGGTGATTGTCTTGCTTGGTTTCGTAGGAGGTTACGATCACCCCTTGAAATGCTGGAACAATTTCGGCTGCAGCTTCGGCAATAAGGTTACTTTTGGTTCGTACAAAACTTGTGAGAAGAGCCTTTGGCTGGTCGCCAAACCGTGCTTCGAGCCCCTGTCGCAATGCCGCAAGCTTTTGCTGGTTATGCGAGCCGTCGAGCACAACAGTTTTATTGCCCACTTTTACTACTTCCATGCGAGCCGGCACCAATGTGTGTGCCGTTCCAGTCAGCTTGGCTTGCGAAAGTTCGGGTAAATCATCTCGGGCGGCAAGCAGCTCATACACCGCCTGCGCGAGTTGCCAGTTACGGGCAGCAAACGGCGGGACATCCTTTAGAAAAGGGAGGTCTTCGGGGCTTACCACCGTAAGTACAGCGTGTTCCTGTTGGGCTCTTTCTCGGATCCCTTCAAGCACCTCAGCAGATTGCTCGAGCGTCACTACGGGGTTATGCTGCTGGATAATTCCTGCTTTCTGGTGCGTAATCTCGGTGATGGTGCTGCCCAGCACTTGCATATGGTCAAAGCCAATGTCGGTGATGGTGCATACTTTATCTGGTCGATCGACCACATTTGTAGCATCGCCCAAGCCGCCAAGCCCGACTTCAATCACCGCATAATCGACCCGTTCGCGCACAAACACCCAAAAGGCAAAGGCGATCATCACCTCAAAATAACTTGGGCGCAGTTCGAGCAAACCGGGGGTTGCCAAAAACTCAGTAAAATAGGCGCAAAATGTTTCTTCGGCCAGCGGTATAAGATTTAGCTGAATACGTTCGTTGATCTGGTCAACGTGCGGCGAAACCGTCATGCCAACTTTCTTACCGCCGGCTGCCAGCAGTGCGCTGGTGTAGTAACAGGTTGAGGTCTTACCCGAAGTCCCTGCTACGTGCACCACGCGGAGTTTATTTTGTGGATTGCCTAGTAGCTCCATAAGATTGTGCATCCGCTCCAAAGAAAACTTAATGCGTACTGAAGTTGGCGGCATGAACTGTTCGGCGAGCACTTGGTTAACGTCGGTAAAGGTGTGAATTTGTTGCATTACTTTACATTGTACGCGAAAGTTGGCATTCTTCGTCAACTTGTATACACTTAGGGTAAACGCTAGAGGTTTAAAAAATGGTCAAAAAACTGAGCCAATCGAGGGAGCGGCTCACCCAAACGCTTCGCAGCCACCAACAGCGCATTGCTGCTGTTCGTACACCCAAACCCAAGTTTGAGGCGCCCGAGCTTGTTACCCAACAGCCGGTGGCACATCACAAATCGTGGCATATTATTCTGTGGGCGCTTGGCGCGGCACTTATTGTTAGTATTGGGCTGGTTGCCTTTATGGCTCGCTATTCGGTTGCGCCTGTTGCCCTGGCCGGAATACCGGTAAGCAGTGATGTTTCGCAAACCGAACTCGAAAAGACGCTTTCCGACAAACTTGCTGAGTATAAAGTAACCCTTGAATACGAAAACGGTACCACTCAAGAATTCCCGCTGGATGCTCTGGGAGTTTCGGTGGATGTTCCGGCTTCGGCGGCCAAGGCTCTTGCCGACAAAAAGCCCGACAACTACTTTAAGCGCCTGCGGTGGTGGCACAAAACCGAAACTCCTTTAGTGGTGAAAGCCGACTCAGCGGCGGTCGAAGCGTTCCTGCAAGACAAAGCGACCCAGCGCGAAACTCCAGCTGTTGACGCCACCGTTGCCGTTGAGGATGGCGTAGCAACAGTGACGTCAGCAAAACCTGGCGAAGGCTTCACGCTCACTGGTGGCCAGCAAACTATTATTGATTCGGTTGATCACTTGCAAACCACGCCGCTCAAACTTACCCGCCAAGAACTTGCCCCCGCTATTACCGAAGAAAATGCAGTTCCAACCGCGGCGAAAGTTAATGAGATTCTGAAACAGAACGTTACGTTTACTATCAATGGCCAGACGGTCACCGCCCGCCCTGCAGACATTGGCGGCTGGATTGAGCTCACATTATCTCCCGCTAACCACACCGTTGACTACAGTGTGAATAGCGGCAAAGTCTTGAGCTACATGAACACCATCGCCAAGCAGTACATCCAACCACCCGTTACGCAGATCGTGATGCCCGAAAGTGCCGGAGGCACCGTTATCGTGCCGGGTCGCAACGGCGTGGATATCACCAATAAAGATAGTACCGCTGCTCAGGTCGCTAAGCAGCTCATGGAAAATAAAGCAGTGAATATTGATCTACCGGTGCAGTTCGCCAGTTTTCAATCGATCACCGCCCAGCCTCATCCGAAGTGGATCGTGGTCAACATCACCACCAAGCGCATGTATGCTTACGAAGAAAACCGCTTAGTACGTACTTTTTTGGTGAGCGCCGGCGCGCCGCAAACCCCAACCGTCACTGGCCAGTACAACATTTATAGCAAACTTCCTGCGCAAGACATGCGCGGAGCTAACGCCGACGGCAGCCGATACTTCCAGCCAGCCGTGAAGTGGGTGATGTACTTCTACCGCGACTACGCTATTCATGGCAACTACTGGCGCCCAACGAGTTACTTTGGTAATATCAACAGTTCACACGGTTGCGTGGGCGTTTTGGATGCCGATGCTCAATGGCTCTACGACTGGGCGCCTATGGGCACTACCGTTATTGTGCATCGTTAGG
>CAYNBU010000039.1:0-6143 GCA_964395925.1 uncultured Candidatus Saccharibacteria bacterium | reverse complement strand
CCATGCGTAAAGAAATTTTGCACCAAGCCGATATCAGCAAACGCATCAAGATCTATATTGAGCAGGAAGTGAAGGCGCTGGCCAACTCGCCGCTGGCCACCACCGACTTATATGAAGAACTGATCACCGAAGTATTGCCATTTGACGACCCAACGCTCGATCGCTTGTTTGACTCCGAAGCCAGCCGCTTTGAAAAAGTACTGCTCACCGAAGCACTCGATTTGTACGATTCCCGCGAAGCAGCCTTCAAGCCCGAAACCATGCGCAAAGTAGAACGCGATATTTACCTGCAAATTCTCGACAACCTCTGGATGCAACACCTCGAAAACATGGCACACTTGCGCGAAGGCATCGGTTGGCTCAGTGTCGGGCAGCGTGATCCATTAGTAGAATACCGTCGCCAGGGCCAGCACTTGTTCGAAGAAATGCAAGAAACTTTGCGTCATGATGTGGTGCGTTCCATCTTCCATGCCCAACCGGTTGATGCAAGCCAGCTCGACGAGCCGGTCGAAACAGAACTCACTCGTGCGGCACGCCAATCGGTGAGCAACGCCGACAAGATCATCGACATCGAAGAGTTCGAAGAAGCCGACTTCCAGCCGCGAAACTTGCCGGGCGTTCCAACACCAACGAGTAGCACTAAAAAAGTTGCAACCAGTGCAAACCGTAAAAAAGCTCGCAAAGCCGAACGAAAACGCCGTGCGAAAGGTAAGAAGAAAAAGTAGGCTATGAAGCATAGCGTTAGTGAGCTGAAATTAAAAAACGGCGCACGGGGATTACTAGTACATATTCCTGATGCCAGTGTTATGACCTATGATTTCAATTTTCGGGCGGGTGAATATCTGGTCGAAAAGCAAATCTGGGAAACACCGCACCTTATGGAGCATCTGTTGCTCGGTGCTAACGAACTTATTCCAAAAGCCCGTACTTTTCAGGCTGAGTTCGAGAAAAACGGTGCGTACTCCAACGCTTCCACGGGCAGTTACGACATCACCTACGAAGCCGAATGCGCCGACTTTGAGTGGGATCGCATCCTGAGCCTGTTAATGGTTGCCATAACCAAGCCGCTATTTTTGGCCGAAGAGTTTGAGGCAGAATTTGGTAATGTCCGCGAAGAGCTCAACGCTCGTTCAAACAACCACTTCCGGCACCTAAGTTTAGCGCTCCGCGAAGCCTATGGCTTTAAGGCACTCACCGACCAAGAACGACTCAAGCTCATGCAGAACGTTTCGCTCGAAGACATCCACAAGCACTACAAACATACGCACACCAGCAGCAACTTGCGCTTTGTAATTGCGGGCAATATTAACTCAGAACGCCGTGCAGCTATCAAGAACATGCTCGGTTCGATCGAGCTCCCGCAAGGGGAAGGGCGCGAAGAACTCCCGCTCGAAGAACCAAACGGCCTGTCGGCACCGCTCTATATCCCGAACAACACCGTCGATAACGTGTACTTTTATATGGACACCTTTAAGCAGCGTCGTTTGTCTGACCCCGAAGCCGATGCACTCGGTTTGCTTAACACCATGCTCACCGAAACACTTTATTCACGTATCTTAGGAACCGCCCGCGAGCGGGGCTTGGTGTACAGTATGAGCTCGGGCTACGCCCAAACACTCACCAGCAGCAACTGGTGGTTCGGCGCGCAGGTCATGCCGCGTAATGCCGAAGACCTTTTTGATATTATTGTGACCGAACTTCGCTCACTTAGCCGAGGAGGCCTGGCCGACGAAGATGTACAGGCGGCTAAGCAATATGCCATCGGGCGTTACCAGCGGGGCGCGCAAACCGTGGGCGGAACCGCCAGCGGCTATTCGTATCGCTATTTCTTCGATGAGAAAGTCGAAGATTACTATCAGTTGCCGCAGCGCGTAAAAGCGATCAACAAAAACCGTGTCATAAAAGTGGCAAACACTATGTTCGAGGACAAAATCTGGGGCCTCGGCTGCCTTAGTAACGCTGGCGACGACTTTGTCGACAAGCTTCACAACAGAATCAGCCAACTTTGGTAATGTTTTTGTGAAACCGCTTATGGTATTATGTACGTGAATAAACAAAGCGAGATTATATATGCCTCCACAAGATCCTATGGCTCCATCACCGGTGCCGAATCCGATGAACCCACAACAGCCGGTAGCGCCACCAGCTCCTGCACCAGTGCCAGATCCAACTCAAGCGTTTGCGGCACCGGCGCCAGCTGCACCGCAACCGCTCGTAGACCCGTTTAGTGTGCCAAATGTTCCGGGGATCCCCGCACAGCCAACATCACCCGCACCACCGGCATTTCCTGAGCCAGCTCAAACATTCGGGCCAGCGTTTCCGCCAGCTCCGCCCGCGCCAGATCAAATGGGCTTTCCTCCGCAACCACAGCAGCCTTTGCAACAACCACCTATTGACCCTGCTTTTGGGGCTGCTCCAATGCAACAGGCTATACCTCAGATGCCACTACAAGCAGAGCCTGCGCCTCAAAAGAACAGTAAAAAAGGCTTTATTATTGCAGCAGGGGTGGGCTTGCTGTCGATCGTTATCCTGCTACTGGTTGTGGTAATTTTTGCTCGTCCTTCTTCAGAAACTCCGAGCGGCGCGGTCAACGAGCCTACCAATAGTAATTCGGGTTCATCTGTTAACGAATCCGACACATTACCTCAGTAATACGGTATAATCTGCGGTAGATGCAGGAACTTACTACGCAATTGCAGCAGTTACAGACGGCTATTCAAGAAGCCGTCGATCGTTTGCAGCTTGTTGATCTTCAAAAAGAACTTGAACAACTGCGGGCCCAGGCTCAAGCACCTGATTTTTGGGCTGACCAATCAAAAGCCCAAGCGGCTATGCAGCGCCAGGCAGCTTTGCAATCGCGGATTGACCCATGGAACCAGCTTCAGCAGCAGGTGGGTGACGCGCTTGAACTCGCTCAACTGGGCGACGCGAGCGTCCAGAAAGATCTCGAGCACCAACACAGCGAAGCCCAAACGCGTTTTGAAGCACTCAAAAAAGAGCTGCAGTTTAGCGGCCCCCACGATGGGAGCGATGTGCTTTTGAGCATCTATGCCGGGGCAGGCGGCACCGATGCCCAGGATTGGGCGCAAATGCTGCTGCGCATGTATGTGCGGTGGGCCGAGCAGAACAATTATCAGGTGACTACCATTGACCAGTCGGCGGGCGAAGAGGCGGGCATTAAAAGTGTAACGCTGCAGATTAGCGGCTCGTTTGCTTATGGCAAATTGCAGGGCGAACACGGTGTGCATCGGTTGGTGCGCTTGAGTCCGTTTAACTCCGATAACCTGCGCCAAACCAGTTTTGCTAAAGTCGAAGTGTCGCCCAAAATCGATAGTCCCGAAGCGCTCAAAATCGACGACAAAGACCTGAAGATAGACGTATATCGCAGTGGCGGCCATGGCGGCCAATCGGTCAATACTACTGATTCGGCGGTGCGAATTACGCACATCCCGACCGGTATTACCGTAGCGATCCAAAACGAACGCTCGCAACTGCAGAACAAAGAAACGGCCATGACCATTGTTCGTTCGCGCTTAGCGCAATTACAGATGGAACAACACCTCGAGAAATTGAGCGAACTAAAAGGGCCAAATCAATCGGCAGAGTGGGGAAACCAAATCCGCAGCTATGTGTTGCACCCCTACAAACAGGTAAAAGACTTACGAACCAGGCACGAAACCAGCGACCCCGACGCGGTGCTTGACGGCAAACTCAACCCCTTCATCGACGCCTACCTCGAGCACACCCTCACTAACTAACACGCAGGCTGGATCCCCGGAGCAGGCGGGTCTGCAGGGCGCTTTTATGGGGCTTACGCGCCCATGGCGCTAGCTGACCCTGCAGACCCGCCTGCTCCGGGGATCCAGAACGCCGGTTGTTTCATAAGCGTTAGCGTTCTATAATAGGAGGAATGATTCTACTTGATAGGGTAACAAAGACATACGGCAAGGGCTCAACTCCCGCCCTCGATCGCATCAGCTTACATGTCGAACCGAAAGAGTTTGTTATTGTAGTCGGTGCAAGTGGTGCGGGTAAGTCCACGCTACTCAAACTGCTCACGCGCGAAGAGCGCCCCACCAGCGGTAAAATCATCGTGGGCGGCATCGATTACGACAAACTTAAAGACAAAGAGATCCCATACTTGCGTCGCCGCATTGGCACCGTGTTCCAAGACTTCAAACTGCTGCCCAACAAAACGGTGTTCGAAAACGTGGCTTTTGCACTCGAAATCGTGGGGGTGAGTAATCACGAAATTCGCTATACCGTGCCGCGCGTACTCGACATCGTGGGCCTCAAAGGCAAAGAGAAGCGCATGCCGTTGGAGCTTTCTGGTGGTGAACGCCAACGCGTAGCCATTGCTCGGGCCATTGCCCGCCAGCCCAAAATCCTGATTGCCGACGAGCCAACTGGTAACCTCGACCCCAAACACGCCTGGGACGTGGTGAAGGTGCTGCAAAAGATTAATCAATACGGAACCACCGTGCTGCTGACCACGCACAACCAAGATATTGTAAACAAACTGAAACGCCGGGTTATTACTATTTCCGACGGTAAAATCGCCAGCGACAAAGCCGGAGGAGGGTACAAAGGGGTATGAAACGCCGTTTTATTATCTTTGGCCGTATTATCAAGGCCGGTTGCGTTAACTTTTTGCGCAACGCCTGGCTCGCCGTAGCTGCTATTGCGGTTATGGTCATCACGCTCAGTATTGTGCTTTTTTCGGTTATCGCCAGTGCCACCTTCAATAACACTATCGACCAAATCACCGATGGCATTGATGTTTCAATGTATCTGGTAGACGATATCAGCACCGACCAGCGCACCGAGCTTATGCAACAACTCGACAACCTGAACAGCGTCGAGTCAGTTACTTATATATCTAAAGACCGGGCTCTCGAACTATACACGGCGGCCAACCAGAACAATCCCGATCTCCTTACAGCCATTTCGCAAACCGATAACCCGTTACCAGCGAGTATCCGCATCCAGCCAGTTAACCCGGATAATCTCAGTGAACTCAAAGCCTTCCTCGAACGAGATGATATCAAGGCGCTCCAGTCTGACGAAACCTCATACTCGGGTGACCGCAAAGATGCCATCGACAAAATTGCCAGTGCCACCAGCTTCTTCCAAACCGCTGGCCTTGTCGGAATCATTATATTTACGATTATTTCGATGCTGATTATCTTTAACACCATTCGTATGGCCATATTCAACCGCCGCGACGAACTTAATATCATGCGCCTTCTGGGGGCGAGCACCACTTATATACGCGGCCCATTCGTGGTTGAAACCATATTGTATGGGTTAATTGCAGCGCTTATTTCGGTGCTTATTTGTCAGGTGCTGTTCAGCGTTTCTTCAAACGCGTTTGAAGCAAGCAGTTTGGGGCTGCTGGACATCAGTTTTGCGAACAAATATTTCACCAGCCACTTCTGGCTGATATTGACCATCCAAATTGCTATTGGTATACTCATTGGAGCCGCTTCGTCCTTCTTTGCCACGCGGCGCTACCTCAAATTCAAAACAAGTAAGTAACAGTTCTACAACATATACAATCTAATATTGCAATATATTGCAGGGTGTGGTATGATGCTTATGTCATTATTCAAACACAAAAACAAAATGGCAAAAAGAACACAAAACAACACTAGTCGTAAAGAAAAACAGCGCAACCGAAGGGTTCTGCGCTTCGTTACCGTGACATTTGTCGCGACAGTCGTTATGGGTGCAAGCCTTGGGCCAAGCCTGGTAACTTCTGCACAGTCGCTGCAAGATCAAATCAACCAGCTCAGCCAAGAAAATCAGCAAACCAGTGTCGAACAGCGTGCTTTGGGTGACGAAGCGGCAAGCCTCGAAGATAAAATTAGCAAGCTTGCTCAGCAGATTGATGCTTACCAAAAGCAAATCGACGACAATAACGCCAAGATTGCCGAGCTAAACACTAAGATTGCCGAAAAAGAAGAAGAGCTCACTAAGCAAAAGAAGGTACTCGGGACAAACATTCGCCAGATGTACCTCGAAGGCGACATTAGTACTCTCGAAATGCTCGCTTCAAGTAAAAGTATTAGTGATTTTGTCGATCGGCAGCAGTATCGTAACGCGGTGAAAGACAAGATCAAAACTACGCTCGACAAAATCAC
>CAYNBU010000038.1:0-6947 GCA_964395925.1 uncultured Candidatus Saccharibacteria bacterium | reverse complement strand
GCCACGGCCGGCACGGCCATAACCGAACATCACCTGAAGGCTCTGGAGCGTTTTGTGCCGGACGTGCGCTTGGCGTTTGATCAAGACAAAGCCGGTATTGCCGCTGCCGAACGGGCGATTCCGCTGGCTGGTAAAACGGGTGTGAACTTGAGCATCGTGACCGTGAAAGGGGCGAAAGACCCCGATGAGCTCATCCAAAAAGACCCCAAGGCTTGGGAACAGTGTATTGCCGAACCACAGTATGCACTCGATTGGCTAATGCAGGTGTACGGCGAGCGGCTCGACCTGGATAGCGCGCAGGGCAAGCGCGAATACAGCGACATTATGCTCAAAACCATCCGTAGTTTGGATGACCAAGTAGAACAAGAACATTACCTGGCGAAGTTGGGTAAAATACTCGGGGTCAGTAAAGGTGCGCTGCTGGCTAAACTCAAGGCCGACCCAAGCAGGCCGGTGCGCAAAAAACGGGCCGACCCGCCAAAAGTTGATCGCCAGGCCGCCGAAATTATCAAAGCTCAAAATAATCTGCTGGCGCTGGCTTTTATGGTTCCGAACCTGCGCAGCTACTTGCAGCCGCTGACGGCCGACATGCTCCCCGAAGAGCAGGCACAAAAGTTGTTTACCTTTTTGCGCGAACATCCAGATTTTACAGGCAAGGGCACCGATGGCAAACAGTTGAAAGATGTTGCAGAATACGCTACAATATTGGCAGTTATATTTGAGGAACTCTATCAAGACCTCGAGGCCGTGGAGCTTCGCTACGAAGCCGCTCGATTGCAGGTACGCCTGATAGAACACTATGTCAAAACCCAAAAAGCAGAACTGACGCACCGTTTGCACGACGCGAGCGATGCTCAAACACAAGAATTACTCACCAAAGCAAAGGCTCTCGATGCCTTGCTGAATATCACCAAAGAAGGAGATGCCTAGATGCCTCAAGCCAAGAAACCTACCAAAGCAAAAGCACCAACCAAGCTAACAAAAGCTCAAAAAGACGCGCCCAAAGCTGCCGAAGGTATTTTCGACGAAGCCAAAGAAAAGTTGCTGAAGCAAGCTAAAAAGGACAAAAAGATCGACCAGCGCGACATTTTTGCGTTGATTCCGGATCTTCCTGCTAACATCGACGTACTCGATGCACTGTACAGCGAATTGGCCGAACTGAATGTGCCAATTGTTGCAGCTACCGAGCCGAACGACGCCGCCTTTACCAAAGAGTGGGCCGAAGATGAAGAGGAAGAAATCGTGCTCGACGACCAAACCTACCTCGACGACATCGCCGACGACTCGGTGCGTTTGTACCTGCGCGAAATTGGTAAAATCCCCCTGTTAACTGCTGAAGAAGAGCTGGCTCTGGCGCAGCGCGTGGTTGCTGGTGAAAAGCGCGCCAAAGACAAGATGGCCGAAGCCAACATGCGCTTGGTCGTATCTATTGCGAAGCGTTATGTGGGTCGTGGCTTGGACTTGCTTGACCTCATTCAAGAAGGTAATACGGGCCTCTTGCGCGCCGTCGAAAAGTTCGACCCCGACAAGGGCTTTAAGTTTAGTACCTACGCAACCTGGTGGATCCGCCAGGCCATTACGCGTGCTATTGCCGACCAGGCGCGCACCATTCGTATTCCGGTACACATGGTTGAAACCATCAACAAATTACTTCGTACCCAGCGCCGTTTGACGCAAGAATTGAACCGCGAGCCAACCAACGAAGAGATTGCCAAAGAAATGGAAATCGACGTCGAAAAAGTTGAGCACATCATGAAAATCAAGCAAGATATCTCTTCACTCGATGCCTCAGTTCGTGACGACGAGGAAGACTCGGTGCTTGGTGACTTCATCGAAGACGAAGACTCAGTGTCTCCAGAAGAAGCGGCCACGGGCCAGTTGCTTAAAGAGCACGTGAAAGATATGCTTGGCGCACTCACCGAACGTGAACAAAAGATTTTGAAGCTCCGCTTTGGCCTAGAAGACGGCAAAAGCCACACGCTCGAAGAAGTAGGGCAAGAATTTAGCGTCACCCGCGAACGTATTCGCCAGATCGAAGCTAAGGCGCTGGCAAAACTGCGCAAGCACAAAGACTCGCGCAAATTGCACGATTACATAAAATAGGAGCTTACAGCGTGGTAATTATTGGACTCAGTGGAACAAACGGCAGCGGTAAAGACACCGTTGCCAAGATGCTGGTGGAGCAATACGGCTTTATGTGGGGTGATGCCACAACAATGCTCGGCGATGAGCTGACGCACCGCGGTTTGCCGCACGAACGTGCACATAAGGCCGCACTCAGTGCTGAGTGGCGTCGCGAATCGGGCATGGGCGTGATTGTTGATAAGGCTGTCGAACTCTTTAAGAAAACTCCAGATGCCAAAGGTGTTGTGGTGAGCAGTTTGCGTCATCCTGGCGAGGTTGACCGTGTGCACGAGCTGGGTGGCACCGTGGTGTGGGTGGACGCTGACCCTAAAATTCGCTACGAACGTATTCAGAATAATGCAGCACATCGCAACCGCGTTGAAGACCAAAAAACTTTCGAACAGTTTTTAGCAGAAGAGCAGGCAGAAATGGCACACTCTGGCGACTCAGCAACACTCAACATGGGTGCAGTAAAAGAACAAGCAGATACCTTTATTGAGAATAACGGGAACAGTATTGAGAAGTTCGAACAGGATATAATAGGCGCGCTCAAACTCAAATAGTTGCTTTTTGTAACAAAATATGCTAGAATATACTCTAGTATGACAGAAATACCCGCACCTCTCGACGCCAAACAATTCTCCGATTCTCCCGAAGTTCGGGCGCAGGCTGAATTAGATTCATTTATCGCTAATCCTGGCCTTACAGAGTTGGCAACACTCTTTGGCGAGCCGGACCTTCCAGAAGACCCTTCGGAACGACTTGCAGCACTGAAAGAAATTGCTGCTCAGCACTGGGATTTTCGCAAAGGCGCTGAGCGTATGGACGTCAATTGGGATGAGACCAACCTGCAAGAAGAGGGTTCTGAACAGTGGCATGCTACCTTCGAAGCAACCGACAAGCTGGGGATGGTAGAATCGACCAAACCGGCGCGGGAGCACTATGATTTCTTAACTATTTTGGGCGGTGCAAACCTTGCGCCGCTGCTGCGTTTACAGTACGGCCTCGAAGCAGGCAGTACTTTTGGGGCTGTCGTGCTTTTGGGCTCTGACCGTAAGGTAGGCGCTAACGAGCGCCCCAAAACAGACACCTATGCACCAGGCGCTGTGAGCGAGTATGACCTGATGAATGGTGCAGTCGAAACGCTTCTCGGTGATCGTATTGGTGCACGAGATACTTTTGAAATCAAAAACCCCGAAGCGCGCGTCGCAGGAGATCCGAAAAACTGGAAAGTAAAATACTACGAACTTGATGACGGAACACCGATCTTTTCGTTATCTTCTGATTTCTTGCCCGATCGTGACACTACCAAAGATGCCCGCAAACAAAAGAACCGCGCCAATAGTGCTGATACATACGCATTTATGAGAAACCTGGCCGGCGATATGCTGAACGCTGATGCACATGTTCTGAATGTAACAAATGCATTCTACAAACCCTTTCAGCACCTTGACGGTGTCCGGGAGCTGGAGCTTCCCACGGGTGCCCATGTCGAAACCATTGGTTTTGAGGCTGGATACGGCAACACGGGGCTTAAGCGAACCGCGAGCCAGTTACTGCAAGAAACAAAAGGCGCTATAGATGCTGCCGCTCGTTTGCAGCAACGAATTATCTCTTAGCTCTCTCGCTTATGCTTGCAACGGTGGTAAGCCAGGCATAATATGAGTGTAATGAGTGATATTGAACGTCCTGAAACAACAGCGCCTTTCAAGGAAGAAATCGACAAACTCTTTACGGGGGCTTTATTTGCAGAGCATGGTAAGTACAAGAGTTTGCCATCTGATGCTCACCAACTCATGGCTACCTACACCGCAGATGAGGGCATGCCCTATGACTGGTTGCAGGTGTGCAACTGGATCCAAGAAGAGATTATTATCATGCAACGAGCCCAAGACGATTTGCTTCCATCGGGTTTCCCTGAAATTGAGGATCCGGATGTATTGGTAAAATTTCAGCTTACCGATATGAATCAAAGGCCTATTGAAGTTGAGGTTGCTGGTGAAAAAGTGGCAGTTGTGAGTCGAAACTTTGAGCTCACTGAAAGTATGCTGCGATTTTGGGGGAGGTGTCGTGAGCCTCGTTGGTTTTCTGCTGATTACTCGGTTGGAACTGCTGAGTACGAAGGCAATATTGCGTACATAAAATCCATGGTAGATCTTGAGTATCTTGCCGCAGAGCTAGATGTCCCGCTTATCGCCGAATTTACAGAGTAAATAGCGTATACTTATACATATGACTGAGGCGGAGCAGCAGGAAGTACGACAGAGTAAAAAGAAGAAACTGGCGATCATTGACGGTAAGTCGGTGTTTTACCGCGGCTACTACGCTATGCCTAACTTGGCAACCAAAGATGGTACGCCCACCGGCGGAGTGTATGGTTTTGCCACCATGGCACTCGAAGTGATCCGCAAGCTCCAGCCCGATTACGTGTGTGTGGCGTGGGACAAGCCTAAAACCAATATTCGCAAGCGCTTAGAGTTGTATCCGGCGTATAAAGCCGGCCGTAAACCGCCTCCCCCCGATTTTTATGAGCAGATTCCGGTGCTGCATGAGCTGCTGGACGCCTTTGGTTGGCCGCTGTACGAACTTGACGATTACGAAGCCGACGACATTATGGGCACGCTGGCGGTGCAGGCCACGGCTCAAGACATTGAGACCATGCTGATTACCTCTGACCTGGATATGCTGCAGCTGATCGATCTGCATGTGAGTGTGTTTGCGCTCAAGAAGGGGCTGAGTAACATTGAGCGGTATCATCCCGAGAGCTTTATTCAGAAGTACGGCATTTTACCGACGCAGTTTTTGGATCTGAAGGCGCTCAAGGGCGACTCGTCCGACAACATTCCGGGCGTGCCGGGTGTGGGCGAAAAGACTGCCGTGGAGCTGCTCAAACAGTACGGTACGCTCGACGGCGTATACGAAAATCTGGGTCTGGTTAAAGACAGTACTCGCCGCAAGCTCGAAGCCGGCAAAGATCTTGCTTACCTCAGTAAAAAGCTGGCAGCGCTGTGGACCGATGCGCCCATTAAGCTCGATCTCGAAGCGGTAGATGGCAGCAACTGTGACCCGCAAAAAGTACAGGCCTTGCTGCAAAAGCTGGAGTTCCGCACGCTGGCGCGCCAACTTCCTGAAATTATGAAGATTGAAGGTACCGAAGCACCAGCTCATCTCCCGAATGGGCTAGAAGTAGGGGTGGTGACTGCCATCGCCAGCGACGCCGACCTGGGTAAAATGACTTTCAAAAAGGCCGACAAGCCAGTGCTGTACAGTCGTGCTGCCGGCAAGCATGGCCGCTCGCCGCAACTGCTTATTGTGAGCCCTATTCCCGAAACGGTGTATTGCATTGATCTTACCAAGGTAACGCCCAGCAAGGTTGCTGCAGCACTTAGGGGATTGAACCCGGCGATTGGATATGACATCAAGAATACGCTGCAGGTGCTGCTCGACCTGGGCGTTGGCTTACCGGAAGTTGAGCACGACGTGCTGGTAGGGGCGTTTCTAATTAATAGCCTCGAACGAGTGCAGAGCCTCAGCGAACTGGCCGAACGTACTCTGCAATATGACGGCTCCTCGCTAGATGACCTCGATCTGGAGCAGGTGCAAGAGCGCGCTGCCGAACTGGTGGCGGTGATTCGCGGGCTACATACACACCAGGCAGCCGAGCTTAAAAAGCAAAAGCTCACGGAGCTGGCACAAACCGTGGAGTGGCCAGTCATTCCGGTGCTGGCGCGCATGGAATATGCCGGTATTCAGCTCGATGTAAAGTATCTCGAAAAGTTTCAGGTAGAGATTGACGATGCTATTAGCGACCTGGCACAACAGATTTATGGCTACGCAGATGACGAGTTTAACATTAGTTCGCCCAGCCAGTTGGCCGACGTGTTATTCAGCAAGCTGAACCTGCCTACTCAAGGCATCAAGAAGGGTAAAACGGGTTATTCTACGGCGGCCAGTGAGCTGGATAAGCTCCGCGCGGTTCACCCGATCATTGACCTCATTACGCAGTACCGCGAAGTCACCAAACTCAAAAGCACCTACGTGGACACTTTGCCAAAACAGGTAGATGACCAGTCGCGTATCCACACTACCTTTAATCTGACGATTGCCCAGACCGGGCGCCTGAGTAGCGTTGATCCGAATTTGCAGAATATTCCGGTACGCACTGAGCTGGGTAAACGCATTCGTACAGCGTTTGTGGCGGGCAAGGGCAAGGTGCTGGTGAGCGCTGATTACTCACAATTTGAACTGCGTATTGCGGCGGCGCTAAGTGGCGACACGGGCATGATCGACGCCTTTAATAGCGATTCGGACATTCATATCGAAACGGCTGCCGCTATTTACGGCATCAAACCAGCCGAAGTTACCAAGTTTCAGCGTTATTCGGCCAAAGCCGTAAACTTTGGCATCATGTACGGCCAAGGGCCGCATGGTTTGAGCGCCGGTACGGGCATGCCGTTTGGCGAAGCCCGCGAGTTCATTGCCAAGTACTTCCAGATTCGCCCGCAGCTTAAGGAGTACATCGACAGCCTGCGTGAAAAAGCCAAAGATGACGGCTATGTCGAAACGCTCTTAGGGCGTCGCCGGCCAACGCCCGATGTGCATTCCAGTAACTTTGCTGTGCGCGAAGGCGCCTACCGGGCAGCCATTAACATGCCGGTGCAGGGTACGGCCGCTGACCTTATGAAGCTGGCCATGACCGCTGTCGAAGATAAGCTTTTAGAACTCAAAGCCGACCAGCTGCTGCAAATTCATGACTCAATCTTGATTGAATGCCCGAAGGACGAGGCCGAACGAGTAGCAAAAGTACTCAAAACCACCATGGA
>CAYNBU010000037.1:0-7887 GCA_964395925.1 uncultured Candidatus Saccharibacteria bacterium | reverse complement strand
GTCGGTAAAACCAAACAACACGACCCACAGAAATGCCATGGTGTAGGCGATGATTGGTAATTTTTTCCATTCTTCGGTTTTGCCAGCAATAGTAAGTACCAGATGCAGCCCGAGCGGCGGAAGCGTTGTAATAGCTATAAAACCAAGGCGAGACCAATGTGCCGCATTAAGCCCCAAGCCACCGCAGACGTTGTATTCAGCCAACTGGAAGATCGCCAAGAATAAAAGCGATAGTGCTACGAGGCGAATGCGCGCTGAACGCAAGCTAAACTTCAGGAGCACCAACACTAATAGTGCAATTTCGATCACAAACGTCGCAACCATCACTGGCGGCGAAAAACAGTACAGCGTATTCGGTTTGTTGAAAATACGGATGAGTATACCTCTTAGCTTTGGCGAGTATTATAGAGTGATTATGGTTAGCTGTCGAGCAGTTTTAGCAGCGCTGTTTCGTTAATTTGCTGCACGCCCAACTTCTCTGCTTTTGCAAGTTTACTCGCACCAACGTTGCCGCCCACCACCAGGTAGTCAGTATCTTTGCCCACGCTCGATTGAAACGTTCCGCCCAAAGCTCGAATGCGATCGGCCGCCTGTTCGCGGCCCATGCCTTCGAGCGTACCAGTGACCACAAACTTTTTACCGTCCAGCGGGCCGCTTGTTCTCGTAACCGATTGGGGCTCAACGCCTAATTCTGTAAACTTGTTGAGCAATGCTTGGTTGAGTGGTTCGGCAAACCACGCCACGGCCGACTCAGCCACGACCTCGCCAATTCCTTCGACTTCACTCAGTTCTTCGATGGTTGCAGTCTGAATATTCTGAAGTGTATGAAAATGATTCGACAAGTCGATAGCCGTCTGCACGCCCACATGACGAACGCCCAAGCCAAACAAAAAACGGGCAAGTGGCGGGTTCTTTTTTTCGGCAATGGCAGCAATGAGTTTACCTGCCGAAATATCGGCAAATCGGTCGAGCGCCAGAACTTGTTCTTTGGTAAGTGAGTAAATGTCGGCCACATCATTGATTAGCCCGGCATCAAGCAAAGCCAGGACGTTCTTTTCGCCCAAACCTTCGATGTCGAGCGCACCTTTACTGGCAAAGTGCTGGATCTGGTTATGTACGCGCGCTGGGCAGTGAATATTCGGGCAGCGCCACACGGCTTCGTCGGCCTTCTTCTTTGCAAGTTTAGTGCCACATTCCGGGCAATGGGTTGGCATCACAAACACTTGTTCTGTGCCATCGCGCAGCTTGACGAGCGGCTCGACCACCTCGGGGATGATGTCGCCGGCCTTCTGCACCACCACCGTGTCGGCCACACGAATATCTTTGCGCTTTATTTCGCCCTCATTATGGAGCGTGGCCATTTGTACGGTGCTCCCCGCAATTTGCACCGGTTCGAGCATGGCCACCGGTGTTGCTGCACCAGTGCGGCCGATTGAAATAAAAATATCTTTCACTTTGGTAGTAGCCTGCTCGGCGGGGTACTTATAGGCAATCGCGCCCCGGGGGTTCTTGCCTACAATGCCAAGCTGGCTGTACAGCTGGCGGTCGTTCACCTTAACAACCAAACCATCAATGATATACGGGAGCTTGTGTCGTTTTTCATCCCATTTTACGGCAAATTTATGAATGTCTTTGACGGTCTTAACTTCTTCTGCGTATCTGCCGCCCGAAAATCCGAGCTGTGCCAGAACTTTATATGCTTCGATATTAGTTGGAACTTCCGCCGGGTCATCACGCAGCAAATCGTACGCCAAAAAATGGAGCTTACGACCTGCGACCAACTGCGGGTCAAGCTGGCGAATCGTGCCAGCGGCAGTATTACGCGGGTTGGCAAATTGGGGCAACCCTTGCTCTTCACGAGTTTTGTTGAGCTCGGCAAAATCCGTTTTGTACATGATAATCTCACCGCGCACTTCCGTGCGGCCTTGTAAGAAATGCTTTGTCTTTGGAGTGCTGCGCAAATGCAGTGGTACTGAGCGAATAGTACGGACATTGGTGGTGACATCTTCGCCAACCTGGCCATCACCGCGAGTTAGTGCTTGGGTAAACACTCCGTCTTGGTAAATGATTGAACAGGCTAGCCCGTCTTTTTTGATGTCGCCAAAGAAGCTCAACTTGGTTTCGGCTGGCAAAAGCTTGGCAATGCGTACTGCCCAAGCTTCGACCTCTGCCTCGTCAAAGACATCATTTAGACTAATCATGCGCGTGCGATGCGGTACGCTCTTGAAGCCGTTCAGCACTTTACCGCCAACGCGTTGTGTGGGTGAGTCGAGCGTAATCAGTTCTGGATAGGCGGCTTCGATTTTCTTCAACTCTGCTATCAGGCCGTCGTATACTGCGTCTTCAACCGTGGTTTGGTCGAGCACATAGTATTCGTACCAGTACTGAGCAAGCTGTTCTTTGAGCTTTGCCAAACGTTCCATTGCCTGGCTCTTGCTCTGGCTCACATCAGCTCCTTATATAAGCCGTAGATGTAGCTGACCGCAACTGGCGCGGCTGCCAGGCTCAGCGCGAAAAACGCCCATTGAGCAGCCGGTGTCAGCCAGATAATTAGTGGCAGCATAATGAGTAACAAAACGATAAATAAAATGAGCGGTAAGAAAAGGATTTTACGGAGTACTGTCCAGCGGCGGTACTTCACCAGCTGGCGAGAAATACGGATAGATTGGACCGGTTGCATGTCGGGCAGTGTCACAATCATTAAGGCGATTACAGTTGGGGTGAGCATATACAAAGACCACAGTGCAAGCAAGAAAAATGCTCCCAACCACGCAAGCTGTTCAAGCAATCCTACAGCCAGGCCGTTATTGACGATTGTACTGTATAAACCAGCACCCACTAGTAGCGGGACCAGCTGTAGGCCCATCACGAACAACACCAGTACAAACGGTACGAGTGGCCGCATACTTTTGTAGAAAGTATCTTTTACGCGCAGCTTTTGGCTACTCGGATCGCCCTGCAGCTGGCGGAGCGTCCACACCGAAACCAGCACGATCATGGTCAGAAGCCCCGATTGGTACAGGCTAGCAACTTGATCACCACCCGTAGATGAACCAAGCAGTATACCAAACAATGCAAAGCTATTAGATAACTGATCACCGGAACTCGTAAATGTGCTGTCGAGTGACGCCTTGAGTTCGGTTAGATTTGTACCGCCACTGAGGCCCTTTACAAATACCAAGGTTAGTAGCCCATATACGAGCAATATACCGCCAAATAGTTTCCAGTTCTGTTTGAGCGGGGTCAGTGAATTTACAAACAACTTCCAGCCACTGCTCAGTTTTTGATTATGCTTAATACGTTTTGAAAACTTGAACCGCTGGTAGGTTGGCTGCTTGAGCTTGCGCGGACCTTTGCGGGTAATCGCGGCCTGTTCTTTCTGGGCTTGGGTTTGCTTGGGTGATTTCTTTGCTGTTGCCATGAGGACTACCTTTACTGATGATCTTCCATTTTCTTGAGTCGAGCAATACGATCTGCAATCGGCGGATGAGTACTGAAGAACTTGGAAATACCCTTGCCTTTAAGTGGATTTGCGAAATACAAGTGAGCTGTTGAGCCATTTTGATGCTTCATAACACTGCCTGTTTTTTCTATCTTTGCGAGCGCATTTGCTAAGCCCTCGGGGTAACGAGTAGTAAGTGCGCCAGTGGCATCGGCTAAGTATTCACGCTTACGTGAAATAGACAACTGAATGAGCATAGCACAAAACGGAGCGAGAATTGCGGCAACAATGCCAAGCAAAAAGAACCACGGATTATTGTCGTCGTTATCGCTGAACCAAGTAAGATGCAGGATAAGGTCAGCCAGTAGCGATATGGCTGCCACCAACCCAAAGACGATCATAGAAACACGGATGTCGTAGTTCTTAACATGGCCAAGTTCGTGCGCCAACACACCCTGCAGTTCGGCATCATCCATAATTTCGAGTAAGCCGGTGGTTACTGCAACCGAAGCACGCTTAGGGTCGCGCCCTGTGGCGAAGGCATTGGGCGCTGGGTCGGCAATGATGTACACCTGCGGCATTGGCAAGCCATCGGTAATACAGAGGTTTTCGACAATACGATACAGGCGTGGATTATCTTTTTTAGCGATTGGCGTGGCGTGGTTGAGCTTTAGGGCTGTTTTAGAAGCTGCAAAGTACGCAATTGCCGCATAGGTGAGCGCACCCACCAGAAAATACACCGTAATGTAGGTTTTGTTATCGAGAAAAAGTGCAGTAATCACCCAAGAAAGCAGGCTTACAAACGCCACAAAGAAGATCATCAGAAATACTGTTTTGCGCTTGTTGGCCGCTATCTCACTGTACATATACTAGAACTTTACGTCGGTTGGCTTGGCAATAGCTGCCGCTTCGGTTTCTTCAACCTCAAAGAATTCGCGCTTGGTAAAGCCAAGCTTTCGGGCAAAGATGTTTGTTGGGAAAGTCTGGACCTTGATGTTCAAGTCGCGGACCGAGCCATTATAGAAACGACGAGCTGCTTGGATCTTGTCTTCGGTGTCAACAAGTTCGTCTTGCAAAGCTTTGAAGTTTTCGTTTGCCTTAAGGTCTGGATAAGCCTCGGCAACTGCGAACAGGCTTTTGAGCGTATCGGTGAATTGGTTTTCTGCTTTTGCGGTTTCTTGCACGCCTTCGGCGTTCATGGCCTGGGTACGAGCTTTGGTGACGTCTTCGAAGACTGATTTTTCGTGCTTAGCATAGCCTTTAACCGTATTAACTAAATTCGGAATAAGGTCGTACCGGCGCTTCAGTTGTACGGTGATGTCACTCCAAGCCTCTTGCGTACGAGTGTTCAGGCGAACGAGGGCATTGTACATAAAGACTAATGCCAAGCCAATCACAACGAGAACTACAAGGATAATAATAAGTACTGTGCTCATAAGGTTTCTACTCCATTATTTACTCCACTAAGTATAGCACTTTTGCAGGTGTAAAACAGGAGATTATTGTACCTGGCATTCGGCATTAACTCCCTCGTTATCGTTCGCCATACAATTGCCTGCTAGCAAAAATGCCTGCGGCTCTTCACCTGCCTGAATAAACTGGTTGTTTTGCACATAAGCCGTACCCGTCGAAATCATAACGATACCCTCAGAACCTGGTGCTAATGAGCTAAATCTCGAATCATTAACTCGTAGCTCAGATTGCACATCAGCATCACCTGCACCAACGAGCAAACCAATAGATAGCCCATACGTAAGGTTACTATCTTTGATGATGAGCGTGCTCCCTTGTCCATTCAAACTAATATGGAGCCCAGCGCCTTCACCATGCATCGTTACACTATCAAGCTTTACATACGCCTGAGATTCACTAGTGATTGTAATATTGCCTGATGTAATCGTCGTATTTTGTAATGTAAGACTACCTCCTGGCCGAAGCTTTATGTTGCACTCCGAATGAAAAGCTCCTTCTTCACCACTAATCACGGTTGCTCCGCTTAGCTCCACAACCCCCACCCCCTCTTGCTGGAATGAATCGTTACACTTTTGGGTAATTATTGCCAGCTGCGATAACTCACGAGGCGTAAAATGTCGCTTAACAATGACTTGCCAGCCTATTACTGCGAACATGGTCGTGCTCGTTATGAAGCCAATGAATATAAAAATGTACTGTCTAGTTTTCATTACCTAATACCTCCTGTATTATTGCTTCTGCCATCGCCTGAGTACCCTTATCATTGGGGTGTGGATCAAACTTTATACCTAAAGCTCGCCCACCATCGCTCCCTCTAAGCCATTGTGGCGCCCACGCCATAAGAGCACTCGTAGCCTTGCATTCGGTGCCAAACACCAATGCATCAGGTGCACCTGACCCACGATTACGGAATGCAGGACGAAAATCTGCCACAAGAAAACCTTCTGCTTTGGCTCGGTGCACAAGCTCAGTATTGAGTGCATTAACTACCCGATTCCCAATGTTTTCAAGATCACCGCAAAAAGTATTGGGCGTATCGTACGGGTTGTAGTACAGCCCCAGCACTACCGTCGCACCATTTTCTTGAGCAACTTTGAGCGAATGAAACAACCGATCAAAGTCCTCTTTTCTCTCTGCCAATAGGTGTTTGGCTGTAGTAGTCACTTGATCACCGGGCTGAAAATACTTTCTTGCCCATAAAAGCACATTGCTGAACTGAAGATCGTTAACCCCCAGCGCACCAACTACCAGGCCGTTCGCCTCTTCAATCGCAAGGAGTTGTGGCTCCCACTCTCCTTCTCTGTTTTTGCCGTCTTGGCGTGCTTGTGCAGCCTCTTGGGCAGTATATCCCCAGATCCCGACCCTTTTGTAGCCTTCGCTATCAAAACCAAGCGCCTCTCTGACTATATCTGGATACGGTGTGGCAGCCGGTCGGCCAGTGCATCCCCAAGGTGAAGCCTGACGGTTAGGATTACAGTCCTGTATTGAGCCGCCTGTTGTTAGAGAATCACCAAAGGCCACAAATGTATCCAATGCTATTTCAGGTTCTGGTTCTTTGTTACTTTCTTTGAGTGGGTTATATGCACGCCAGCTTGTTCCATTAAATTCGGCGACAAGCATGGATCTACCGAGCTGACGATCCATGTAGAATCCGACTGCTAAACACGAATTGACTTTCATACAAGAAACGTCGGTGAACCAAAATTCTGTACCTTCCGAAAACTCGTATACTACGGTGTCTTTCCATCCGGATTCTGTTTCATGAGCAAGAAGACCGCGAGCTCCTGTAAAATCGAGCGCGGTACGCCCAACTGCTACACATCGATCTGGTGCGGGGCAGCTTATTGCCTCCCAGAAGGGCTTCTTACCGCCCTCAGGAAGAGATCCTAGGTCAGCAGCCTGGCCCCAAGCCTGGTCTTTGTTTCGGTAAACTTTACTAATATCTCCTTGCTCCAGAATCACTGAACAATGCTCCGCTGCACAATCCGCTGCTTTTAGCTGCACGATTGGGCCCTCATATATCTGCGAGTTAACGTCCCACACTCCATCTTCGTACCATACAAAGGCAGGTGAAACACTTATCTGCGGGTTTCCGTAGGTACCACCGAGCGCACACCGATGTCGAGCGACACAGTCTATATCTCTTACGACGACAAGATCTGTTACTCCATTGACAAGCCCTGGGGCGTACTGCCACTGCCCGTCCTCATAAGTGTATACAGCGTATACGTTCTTGCTATTCTCGCGGTAGTACCCACCCACCATGCAAAAGTTCGACACCACACAAGATACTGTGTTGAATTCTGATATGCTCTCTCTTATTTGGCTGGATTGGATCTTCCACACCCCCTGAGAGTACAGAGCAATCAGGCCCTGGTAAGCTCCCTTTTCGGGATTAAAGTAGCCCCCAACAGCAACACACTCATTGACCGCAGTACATGATATGTCATGCAATTTTGCAAACGAATATGGCGCATTCGGTTCAATGGGTGGCAGAGGACTCCAGTTTGTGGCGTTTTTAGCCATTACAAGGGCTTGGGTGCGCCGAGTAGTGGTGTCGAAGTACGAACCGGCAGCATAACAAACAGTATCACTTACACACGAATTACTGGTGAGCATGTGTTCTGTAAAACGTGATGAGCTTTGTGAAGATACGCGGGAAGGGATAATTATAGGCGACGACAGTACAATAAGGAGGATAATAAGAAAACAAACCAAAAGCCTACGCACAAAAACCCCTTTCAGCAGAAAGTTATATAGTATTTGTGCCCCACCTTGAGCTTCTAAGAACTTCTGCAGCGCAGTATAAAAGCAACCTAGCCTAATCACCAAATATTATTAAGATTTAATTAACAGTTAAGATTCTCGTTGAACAAAAAACCCGCCATCCAAAGATAGCGGGTTAGTCATTGCAATGTGGTGGAGCAACGGGGACTCGAACCCCGGACCCCCTGCTTGCAAAGCAGGTGCTC
>CAYNBU010000036.1:0-8123 GCA_964395925.1 uncultured Candidatus Saccharibacteria bacterium | reverse complement strand
GATGCATGACGAGCATCTGACCCTTATTATTGAAGATGATTGCGCGTGCTGCCTGTGCCATGGCAGTAGTATAACCCAAATAGAATGTGCTACAATGCTTGTGTATTACGGGTTTTAGTATCCGCAGCACCTTAAGCGTGATTCAACCAAGAGGAGAACATATGGAAATTTTTGGAATTGGTCTTCCTGAACTCTTGCTGATCGCTATCGTTCTGATGCTCCTGTTTGGCGCCGCAAAATTACCAGAACTTGGTCGTAGTATCGGCTTATTCGGTAAAGAGGTCAAAAAGGGTCTGCGTGATGACAGTAGCCCAGCACAAAAGCCAGAAGACAAAAAATAGTAAATAAACATCTAAAACAATAAAAACGGTGACACACACAAATACAAAAACATTTGCAGAACATCTACACGAACTCAAGCGTCGTGGTCTGTTAGTTTTAGTTAATTTTAGCGTTGGCCTGGTTGCCGGCTTCGTATTTCATAAACATATAGAGGCTGTCTTGCAGGAACCGCTTGGTCAGACGCTCTATTTCTCGAATCCGGCTGGCGGTTTAGGATTTGTGATGCAGATTGCTATTGGTGTGGGTTTCGTAAGCTGTTTACCACTGTTATTATTCCAGGCCACTCAGTTCGCTCGCCCAGCCTTCAAGCCGGTAAAGACCCGCTACACCATACTTATGATCATCTGCTCTTTAACGCTGGCCATTGCGGCAGTGCTGTATGTGTATTTCGTGAGTATGCCCGCAGCTTTACAGTTCCTGGTTGGGTTTAACAGTAGTTCGGTACAAGCACTCATCAACGTGAATGACTACATACGATTTGTGGTTGCCTATTGCGGCGGCGCAATTGTGGCTTTCCATCTGCCACTTATCATGTTGTTCGCAAACAAGGTTCGAAAATTCCCTCCGGGTGGTTTAATGAAGTTACAGCGCCCTATGATCCTGGGCACCGTTATTGCGTCGGCCGTTATTACGCCTACCATCGACCCGGTTAACCAGTTGTTGTTGGCCGCACCGATCTTACTCTTATTTGAGATAAGCGTGGTAATGGTACGCATTATAAACCGCAAGACTCCTCAGAAAGCTCAGGTGCAAAAACTCCAGCCGCAGCCAGTTGCCCAGCCAAAGCCTGTTCTGCAGCCACGGCTTGCAGTGGCTGCTGCACCTGCACCTGTGCGGCCAGCGCCTCGTGTTTCGTCTCCTGTGGTCACTGTAAGTCAGCCACGGCCTGCACAACAGGTCGCGCGCTCAAGTCGTCCTGAACCAACTCCTACAGATGCAGACTTGCGAAGCCGCTACGCTGTTCGTCAGCCAGAGCGCCGCATTCGCCGCGGTATTATGGACATTATGCCCAAACCGATGCATACTATCAGTTAATGGCTACTAAAACATTTACTATCAAGGTTGACGAGGCTATCGCCGATGAATTCTCGCGTATTGCACAAGAAGTTGGGCTAAAAGATAGCGAAGCACTACTCAAAAACTACGTGCGCGAAGTAGTGTTGAGTGCGCGCATTGAACATGCCGTCGCACAGCTGCGTGACACCGTGGTGCGCGGCTCCACCGACCTTAAAGAGCTTGAACAGCCACGAACGAACCCAACAAAGTAAAACAGCCTGTTGGCATCTACTGTCAGGCGGTGTATTATTAGCATAAGCCTCTACAGGTATACACAAAAATGTTAGAACAAAAATACATACAAAAACTGATGCAGACTCCTATGGATCGCAAGCAATTCTTGCGGTATATTGGAGTTGCAGCACTCGGGGTTATTGGGATTAACAAGATTATCGGCCTGATGCTGCAGTCGCATCCTGCGACAAAACAATTGACAAACAAATCGCTCACTAAAAGAAGTTTTGGCGAGGGCAAATACGGAGTATAAATAATCAATGGCAACACCCCAACGGTTACCAACAGTAGATGGCGACGATGGTGAATGGGGTGATATTCTCAATCAGTTCATCGAGAAAGAGCATTATAATACCGGCTCCGACAATGCCGCTAATGGCGGCCATAAAACGGTAACAATCCGGGCAGGTACGGCAAGTGCCGGCACTGCGCCATTAAAATTTACCTCTGGTACACTACTGTCTTCGGCCGAAGCAGGCGCCATGGAGTTCTTAAATGATGCCCTCTACTTTACGATCACCACCGGCGCAGCCCGCAAAACAGTAGCCATGTACAACGCCAGTGGCGGTGCCACGGGCGATATCTATTATCGTAACTCTGGTGGAGCATTCACGGCCCTTCCTGTTAGTACTGATGGTTATGTACTCAAAGTGAACAGCGGCTTGCCGTCGTGGATGCCGAACACCGCAACCCCGGCTGGTTCAAGTACCCAAGTACAGTACAACAACAGCGGCTCGCTGGCAGGCGCAGATGGCCTACAATACCAATCAGATGCCAGCCCGAATGTTGCTATTACGGGGCAAGAACCGGGGCACGTGCCCCTGACTGTTCGGGGTAACCCGAACAACGATGCAGATATCCAGGAGTGGCAAGGTAATTGGGGCGGAAGGGTATTTAGCATAGGCTCAAACGGTCAGTTAGTGGGTCCAAATGATGATACAATGAATTTTTTCCTTGGCTCCGAAGCGGAGGACCCCTTTCTTGCCCTTATACCTGACTATCTGGTTGCTTCCTTCGAGGGTGCAATTGGTGCAGTCGTGCCTTCGCACAATGTCTTGCCTGGTGTTTGGGTACGGGGCTTTGAAGGGCAGACAGCCCCTTACTTTCGGGCAGTAGAAGAAGATACCGATACCGAAAAAATGCGGATTGGCCCGACTGGTGCTATTACCGCTCCTACCGATATCAACACTCAGGTAGACACAGACTACACATTAATACTCGAGGATGCTAATAAGATTATCGAAATGGATAGCGACAGTGATCATACTCTTACCATCCTGCTTAATGAGGCGGTTTCATTTGCGCTTGGAACAACCATTGACATCACGCAACTTGGAACGGGCACAGTTAGTATTGAGGGAGATGATGGCGTCAGTATTTTGAGCCTGAACGGTCAACTAAACCTTGCCGGCCAGTACGCCGGAGCAACACTATATAAGCGCGGCACTGATGAATGGGTGCTGGTAGGAGCCCTAGCTTGAGAGGGTTAGGATACGGTACACGCGCCGCTTCACAAAGCGGGCCAACGTACGATCCGCTGACGGCAATTACCTGGCAACATGCCGGTTGGGCCGACGATCCGCTGTGGGCTAACCCCGGAAACGGCAATCCCGTAAGCTCGTGGCGTAATTCGTCTGGTGCTGGGGATCCGGCTAACACTGGTTCCAACAGGCCTACATTTAGAACGAATGTGGGGGCATACAATAATAAGTCAACGGTAGAATTTGCGCAGGCAAGCTCACAGTTTCTTGAAATACCAATGAATGTTGGTACCCAGCGAACAGTGGTGATCATTGGTAACCTCAATCCCGCATCTGGCAGTCAGCGCTTCATGGGGCTTGGTACGGGTAGTAACTTGCGAGGTCTTGGGGCAAATGCTACACCTTGGTATATTAACGCTGGAGCAGCTTTGACGGGGACGAACCGCGACAGCGACCCGCACTTGTTGCAAGGTAGATATCATGGGACTCTAGGGTATATCTATGTAGATGGGACCCAAGTGGCAACCGGGAACTCTGGTACCGTCGGAATGACCTATATATCTCTTGGGGCCGGGAACAACGCCGGTGCAACAGCAAGCTACCTCGATGGGAATATCGCCTTTTGGGGGGTATATAACGGTAGCTTTGTGGCCGATGTTGGCTATACGGACTTTAAAGCGTGGGTCGCAAGCTATTACGGCCTGACGATCGCGTAATGAAAAAGCTCTTTGTACTTGTTCTAGTAATACTTGCGGTAGTGATCCCTGGTATCGCGAACGCACAGCCGGCCCAAAGAGGCATACGCATCACGCCACTTCGCACCTATCTTGCTCAAGACCCGGGCAATACGTCGGCTGCAAGCGTAACGGTGACAAATGATACCGATAAGCCCGTGCGCGTCAAGCTTTCCAGCGAGAACTTTACCGTCACCAACGAAGCCTACGACTACGGATTTGATGTGAGCGAAAGCGCTGGTTGGATCCGTTTTGTAGACCAACAACTTGTGCTGGAGCCAGGGGCGAGCCAAAAAGTAAGCTACAGTTTGGCAGTGCCAACAACTGCCAGCCCGGGCGGCCATTACATCGCGCTCTTTGCAAGCACCGAAGAGGAGGCCAGTACCACCGCAGTTACTGAGGTTAAGCGAGTAGCTTCGCTGGTGTACCTAGAAGTCAGCGGCCACATTATTAAAAAAGGCCAATTGCTTGGCATTGATATCCCGTGGCTCACGACAAACCCGCAAGTTCCAATTGTTGCGCGCGTTGCAAATCAGGGGAATACCCATATGCAAAATCGAGTAGGCATTACTGCCACACCGATGTTTGGCGGCACAAAATATATTACGCAACTCGAAGGGCTCACCTTGCCAAACACCATCCGCCGTATATCCGGTGAAGTCATTATGGGGAGGATGCCCGGAATATATAAAGTGTCAGCCACCTATGCTCCTCCACAAGGCGGCAACACCGTGCATACCAGTACCCTTATTTACATGCCTCCGTGGTTTGTACTGAGCGTAGGACTTGCTCTATTGCTGTTTGGATACTTCTTGTTCGGCAAGCTTCGGCACAGGCGCAAACGGTAATTATTGAGTCTGTGGCACAGCCGTGTATACAACAGTGGTGACGTAATCACCGGCCGCTTTGTTATTATCTACAAAAATGCCATACGTTACCGTTGTGGTATCGCCAGCAGTGAACGGGCCGCTGGCTGATTTGATAAGCGTGTTCGTGATAGTAGCACCGGTAAAGGTGCTCCCGCCAGTGGTGTTGTATCCCCAAGTATTGGTGGCCAGCGCGCCGGGAGTAACGTTAGCAGAAGCTGGGATAACACTGGGGCCATTCACCATGTCGCTGCTGCCCAATGAACTTAAGTACAGTTGGTAGCCGACAACATCGGTGGAGGTAACGGTTACATCGTTGCTGGCTGTTCCGAGTGTCCCCGACTCAGTAGGAGTGATCTGAATGTTGACATCACCGCTGGTGCTGATAGCCAGGCTTGTTTCGGAGCCGTACGGGACATCTGCTCCATATACCCCTTGGCCATACGGCGAGGCCGCCAGCGGCAGGCTCGAAAAAACTACTACTAAAGACAGCAGAGCGACAGTGGCGAATAATCGTTTGTAGTATTTCTTGACAGTAGTCATAGCACTTATGTATAGTACCAGATAAGTATATAGAAAGAGGGGCGGAATGATAGAATTGAGGGTTCGAAAGCTGTTGACATTGAGCACTGCGCTCCTGTTGAGCCTTGCTACCATTGTCTTCACCGTTTCGCCGGTGTTTGCGGCACAAGCGACCAGTCGTACATTGGCCATTGGCTCTTCGGAAGCATCAGCCTCTACCACCTATACCTTTAGTTTTGTGCTGCCGTCTTCTACGGTTTTGGAGTCAGTCGCGTTCGACATCTGTACCACTGCCAGCGGTGCCTGTACGACGCCGAGTGGTTTTGTGAACAGCTCCTCGACTCTAGCTTCTCAGCCAACAAATTTGGGTGATGCTTCTGGCTGGACAGTGAACACTGCTACCGATGGTAGTTTGCGGCTTTCTAAAACAGGTAACGTGGCAGCGCCGACGGGTACTACCACCGTTGCTTTTGGGAATGTCACCAATCCAAGCGCCACCAACGCTACATTCTTTGCACGTATGACCACCTATTCTGATGATGCTTGGACGGCCGCAGTTGATACCGGTACCTTCGCTTCTTCGACAGCTGGCCAGGTAACGGTGACGGCAAGTGTTGACGAAACGCTGACCTTTACACTTGGCGACACCACGGTTGCTTTGGGCGCACTGACGCCATCTACTACTGGCTCTGGCACATCAACGATGACTGCCTCAACGAACGCAAGCAGCGGGTACGCCATTACCGTCACGGGCAGTACCCTGACTTCGGGGCTTAATACTATTGCGGCATTGTCTTCGAATGCGGGTTCAACCCAGGGCACCAGTCAGTTTGGTATTAACCTGGTGGCTAATACCACGCCGCCCGTAGGCTCCAATGTCTCTGGGAGCGGTTCGGGTGCTGCCGCAACTAACTATAATACTGCCGATTCATTCCGTTTTGTGAGCGGCGCGACCGTAGCTTCGGCCGCTGCTGCGACCAACGCCAACACGTACACGGTAAGCTATATCGCCAACATCCCCGGTGATCAGCCAGCCGGCAGCTACTCAACGGCGCTTACTTACATTGCTACTGCGACTTTCTAGTCGTTTTTGCTATAATGCTGGTAATGAAGAGGTATAGAGGCGGTATGAGGCGGTCAGGTGCTCTAGCAGGGTTCATTCTTGCTATCTTTGGCTTTGCACTGTTTGCTGTAGCTCCCGCGATTCGCGCACAGCCTGCGCCTGCTCAGGGTATCCAGATTTCTCCGGTACTGATCGACCTCAATGCCGACCAAGGTAAAAATTACACGCTCAAGCTAACGGTCACCAACGTTGCTGCCACCGACCTTAACTTGACCATGAGTGTCAACGACTTTAGGGCCAAAGACGAAACGGGTGACCCGGCCATTATCCCTGACGATGAGTCTGACGCCAGCTTTTCGTTCCGGCAATGGGTCACGCCCATAGCGCCATTCTCACTCAAGCCAAAAGAGAGCCGGGCGGTCAATGTGATGGTGAATGTACCAAACAATGCCGAAGCAGGCGGCCACTACGGAGTCATCCGCTTTAATGGCTCGTTGCCTGGTGGTGATGCAAATGTTGGCATTGCGGCTAGTGTTGGTTCGCTGGTGCTGACGCGCGTTTCGGGTGACATTACTGAACAGCTCGAAGTCGAAGGCTTTTTTGTCGAAAAGGGCGGCAAACAGGGCGGCTTCTTTGAGTCGAGCCCATTTACTATTGTGGAGCGCCTCAAAAACACCGGGAATATTCACGTTAAGCCAACGGGCACGCTGACCGTCAAGAATATGCTGGGCAAGGTGGTAGAAACGCAGCCTATCAACAACCCGCCAGGCAATGTGCTGCCCGATAGTACGCGCCGGTTCCAGCAAGATATTAATAAGAAATGGATGTTTGGTAAATATACTGCGAGTATGGAAGTCGCCTACGGAACCAACGGGCAGGTACTCAATGCTACCACTACCTTTTGGGTGGTTCCGTTCAAGCTGATCTTTATAGTGCTACTCACGCTTCTTGTGGTGATCTTGCTCACTCGTGTGCTTGTGAAGCGGCATAACCGCCGAGTAATTGCTCGAGCCAAACGTAATAACCGATTCTAGTGCTAGCAAGGGTGGTGGCATGACGATACGGCATCAGCAGCAGACGATTATACCGGGCGGTTTGCTCATACTTGTGGGGGTTTTTGTTGCCGGAGTAATCTCTCCCGTGGTTCATGCAGCTCCTGTGAGCGAAAGCGGTACAGTCACGATATCCGCAGAGGTACAGGGTACGGCACCGACGATTCCTGCTGTCATAACTTCTCCGCAGGATGGCTCAACGGTAACAACGACACCACTGGTAGTGTCGGGGACTTGCCAACCGACACTAGAGGTAGTGGTATACAGCAATGGTGCAGTGGCTGGAACAGGGTATTGCGCAGCGGACGGCACATTCGTGATCAACATTGGTTTGCTAGAGGGGCAAAACCAGCTTACCGCACTCAACTATGACACATTTGGGCGCGCTGGCCCGGTTTCGCCCACGGTAACCGTATATGTGCGCCCTGTGCAGCCCGTTACACCTAGTACGCCAAGCGATCGGCGTTCCGCGCCAGCTGGCATACATGATGATACGGAACAATCACCTGCATCAACACCAGCAGAAGACGACTCCAACGAATCAATCCCACAGAAGATTATTGCGGTGTTACGGCTCGACAGCGTATACCCAACGCCGCTGTTGTTTGTGGTGTTGTGGCTTTTGCTCTCGTCATTTATTTTGTTCTTGTGTATTGACGTTGGATTTTTGGATGCACGGTATAGCAGAAGAGTGCGCAATAAGCTGCGCTCGAATACTCCTAACGATGCACAATAACGGTAGTGCCCATAGGCGCCCAGTCGTAGAGCCATTG
>CAYNBU010000035.1:0-8379 GCA_964395925.1 uncultured Candidatus Saccharibacteria bacterium | reverse complement strand
AGCAGTATCGTAACGCGGTGAAAGACAAGATCAAAACTACGCTCGACAAAATCACCGAGCTGAAGTTCCAGCTCAAAGCCGAGAGCGACCAAGTTCAGCTGCGCCTCGAAGACCAAAAGAAGAATCAAGCCGAACTCGACAGCCAGCGTGCCGAGCAGAATAATATTCTTGGTCTCAACGAGAGCCAGCGTGCCGAACTCGACAGTAAGATTAAGGGCAACAACAAAAAGATCGAAGAGCTTAAGCGCCAGCAGGCACTTGAAAATATTCGTTTGTTTGGCGGCGGTGGCGGCGGTGTCATTGGCGGCGGTGGCTACCCTTGGGGTAGCGCAACCTGTTTGCACACCGGCCAAGTTGATGGCCCATGCCCGAACTATGACTGGGCTGTTGGCGGTAATATCTGGAACTGGCAAACCGGTGGCTACGGCTACCGTAACTGTACCGACTGGGTTGCGTACCGAGTATTAAGCCGCGGAGGGTATGCCCCTTCAGGCCTGGGTAACGCTAAAGACTGGCCAGGCCGGGCACAAGCTCGAGGTATTCCTGTCGATCATTCGCCGCGAGTTGGTGACGCTGCAGTCAGTACCGCCGGCTTTTACGGCCACGTTATGTACGTCGAAGCAGTGAATGGCGACGGCACCATTACGATCAGCGACTATAACCGTGCTGGAACCGGTAAATACAGCACCAGCACCATTAGCCCATCTGGCCTGTACTTCGTCCACTTCTAGTACTAAATGGGGCTAAGCAGTTCGGCGATTCTGTGCCATAATGAGTACTGTTAAATGTAAAAACCGGAGATGAGTGTGCTATTAGTGCCCGAACAGCCGCAGGCTGTGCAACAACCAAAGCGTCGTAAATCAAAAACCTTCAAAGGTGTGTTGCTTTTTGCGGCAGCAGGGCTGATCTTTACGACGGGCTGGGGTTTTGGTAGCGGCCAAATCAGCATTCCTGGCGTTGATGCCAGGGCGTCGCTCAGCAAAGATCTGCCGGCAGCCCTCGACTACAGTTCGGTTAACGAAGTGTATCAGGCGCTCAAGAATAACTTCGATGGCACACTTAACGCCGATGAGCTGACCGATGGCATGAAGACCGGCCTGGTCGAAGCCGCAGGCGACCCATACACCGAATACATGAACAAACAGCAGGCTCAAGACTTTAACAGCGAGCTGAGCGGTTCATTTACCGGCATTGGGGCAGAGCTCAGCCAAGACGACAAGGGAAACATTATCATCGTGTCGCCGATTGCCGGCTTCCCGGCCGAAAAAGCAGGGCTCAAGCCAAAAGATGTCATTGTTGAGATTGATGATAAAACCACCGCTGGTATGACCACCTCCGAAGCAGTGACTAAAATTCGCGGCCCACAAGGGACAACCGTGAAGCTCAAAGTAGTGCGCGACGGCAAACAAGAGCTTAACTTTACTATCGAACGGGCAGTCATTAACATCCCCAGCGTTGAGGCAAAAGTAGAAAACGGCATCGGCTACCTCAAGATTTCGCGTTTTGGCGAAGATACCACAAACTTGGCGCAACAGGCCGCGGCTGACTTCAAGAAGCAGAAGGTGGACGGTGTCGTGCTCGATATGCGTGGCAACCCCGGTGGTTTGCTCAACTCAGCAGTAGGCGTTTCGAGCCTGTGGCTCCCGCAAGGCACCACGGTGCTCACCGAACGGCGGGGCGGCGAAGTTGTCGATACCCTCAAGTCGTCGGGTGGTTCGCCGTTGCAGGGCATCCCAACAGTGGTGCTTATCAACCAGGGCAGTGCCAGTGCCAGCGAAATTGTGGCCGGAGCACTCAAAGACAACGGAGCAGCGACATTGGTGGGCGAAAAAACCTTTGGCAAGGGAAGTGTGCAGCAGGTTATTACGCTTCGAGCTGGCGGCATACTCAAAGTTACCGTGGCACGTTGGTTTACCCCGGGCGGCAAGAATATCGACAAAGAAGGCATAACGCCTGACACTACCGTAGAAATCACCGACCAACAGGTGAAAGATGGCCAAGATCCCCAAAAGGATGCAGCCTTTCAATCATTGAGTCAGTAAATATTGTCGAAATGTACCAAGACACCGCCGGCGTTAAAAAAGCCGCATGTATATTACAGAAGGACACTGGTAAGTTACAGCTCGACATGCGTACCACACAAGCTGCGGTTACTGCTACAAATAAGCAGGTGCATAACCACGAAAAACGCATTACAAAACTTGAAGCAACATAATGTTTTCGTAAATTTTGCTTGGCTTTATGAGGTAAATGCGGTAGCATAGGTGAGTACAAACGTAAGAGGCAAGGCAGGGTAGTACGTGGTGGCAAAAAAGCCAACCAAGTTTATATTTGTTACAGGTGGTGTTCTTTCCGGACTCGGCAAGGGCATTACCGCCGCCTCCATCGGAAATCTCCTCAAGGCCCGCGGGCTCAAAGTTAACATCCAAAAGTGTGATCCGTATCTTAACACCGATGCGGGCACCTTAAACCCAGCTGAACACGGTGAATGTTACGTGACCAAAGACGGTGCCGAAACCGATCTTGACCTCGGGCACTACGAACGCTTCCTCGACCAAGAACTGACTCAAAGTAGTTCAGTGATGAGCGGTCGCGTACTCAGTAAAGTTATTGCAGACGAACGCAACGGTAAATACTTAGGTAAAACCATCCAGTTCGTACCGCACGTGACCAACGCCAGCCAAGCCGAAATCTTAAAAGCATCCGAAGGGTTCGATGTGCATATCGTTGAAATCGGCGGTACGGTGGGTGACTACGAAGGCCTGAGTTTCCTCGAGGCGATTCGTGAGTTGCCGTTCAAAGTTGGGCGCGAAAACTGTTTGTTTACGCATGTGGTGTACATGCCATACCTGGGCGCAAGCAAAGAGTTTAAGACCAAGCCAGCTCAAAACGCCATTCGTGAACTCCGGGGTTTGGGTATTGTGCCCGATGTGCTGGTAGTACGAAGCGAGGCCGAAGCTCCAAAAGCAGTCGTCGAGAAGCTGAGCTTATTTGCAGGTGTACCGAGTGAAGCCATTGCACTCTTACCAAACGCACATACGATTTACGAAGTACCGCTTACCCTTGAAGATACCGGTATCACCAATGTTATCGCCAAACATCTCGGCCTCAAGACCACCAAGCCGCATCTCAAAGAGTGGCGTGCAGTTGTCGAACGAGCCACCAAAAAACGGAGCCGTAAGGTTACCGTGGGTGTCGTTGCGAAGTATCTCGACAACCAAGACACCTATATGTCGGTATTCGAAGCCCTACGAGCAGCTGCATGGTGGAATGACACCGACATCGAACTCAAGTGGATAGATGCCGAAGAAATCGAGAAGAAGGGCGCTCAGGCACTCTTGGGCGACCTTGATGGAGTGGTAGTGCCCGGCGGGTTTGGTATCCGCGGCCTTGAAGGCAAAATTGCCGCCGCTCAATATTGCTTAAGCACCAAAAAGCCCTATCTCGGCCTCTGTTTGGGTATGCAAATGGCGGTCATCGCTGCCGCCCGCAACGCAGGTGTAGCCAACGCTACTACGGTAGAGCTTGACCCAACCAGCACCGAACAAGTTATTCACATCATGGACGGCCAAGAAGGCAAGATGAACACCGGCGGAACCATGCGCCTGGGCGACTATCCTTGTGTGTTGGCGAAAGACAGTAAGGCCGCAAAACTATACGGCACCACCAAGATTACCGAGCGTCATCGGCACCGCTGCGAAGCCAATAACGATTTCCGCGACGAATACGAATCGTGGGGCATTCGCGCCGTTGGGCTTTCTCCAGACCACCACTTGGTTGAAGTTGTCGAAGCCATCGACCATCCGTTTATGGTTGCCAGCCAATTCCACCCCGAATTCAAGTCTCGCCCGAACCGCCCGCACCCGATGTTCCAGGGGTTTGTGAAAGCCCTCTTGCAGAAATAGCCATAATCTTGTAGCATGAGCACTATGGATGCAACACAAACACAGGCAGATGCCAAACCAAGCACGGGCCTCAAAAAAATTCTATTAGTCGAAGATGACGACGCTCTGGCGAACGTATATCTCACGCGGTTACAGGCCGAAGGGTTCGACGTTAAGCGCGTGCCAAACGGCGAAGACGCACTGTCTACAGCGCTTCAGTACCGCCCAGACCTCATTCTGCTCGATGTTATGATGCCAAAGGTGAGCGGTTTCGACGTGCTCGACATTTTGCGCAACACTCCCGAAACAGCCAACATCAAGGTCATTATGCTCACCGCGCTCAGCCAAGACACCGACAAACAGCGCGCCGATCAGCTCGGTGCCGACGACTACCTCGTTAAATCCCAAGTAGTGATCGCCGATGTAGTAGACCGCATCAAGCATCACCTCAACATGCCATAAGAAGTAGTTTCTGTATCTCTGAACAAGGTGACCTTATCTTGACATTTTAATGTGGTTATGCTAATATTCAGGAAGTTAGTAAAAAACAAAAAAGGAAAACCATGGCCGAAGACCAAGTAACCCCACCACATCAACCAGACATGATTACTGAAGTACCAGGAGGCGGCGGAGCCCGTGCAAACCTTTCGGTTGTTCCTGACCTTATCGACGCTGCGCCACTTACAGAAGAGCAGCGAGCTGCCGCAGAGCAAACGCTCGTACCCACTCCACAACCGCTTATCGACCGCGTGCCCGGCCAGGAGTCGCCAGTATCGACTGAAACACCAAACCGCGATACGGTGATTATTCCAGCCGAACAAGCAGCAGATAATTCTGCATTGCAGGCCCTCAAGGCTCGCACCGAAGCAAACTTCCCAACAGATGTCGCGGAACCTGCTCCAGTTGCACCAGAGTTGCCTACCACGTTACCAAAGGATTCACCACAGTAGTTTCGCACCAGCATTTTGGCAACAAGCTAAGAACTCTCCACGAAAGGGGAGTTCTTTCTATGAAATACAGTTGACTTTTTATCATTATCATGCTAATGTTAAAGAGTTAGGAAATAAAATAGATATGTCAGCAAACGCACCCCAACCACAAGACCCCCAAGGTCCGCAGCCGCAGCAGGAAATAGTTCATCATCTAGACCAGATGATACGTGACCCTCAAGCTATGCACGAGCTCTTTGTAGACCCGGGTGCGGTCATGGACCAGCGTAAGGCAACATTTGACGGTGACGAGGCTGAGCTTGAACAGCAGGTTCTTGCTGAACGAGATGAACTGCTGAACAAGATAATTCCGGCCGAAGGTCTTGCTCATGCCAGTGATGTGACAGTCCAGAATATCCGTGGTCAAGGGGTAGAAGTTGCGATGGCTATCGATAATCGCCTCGAGAGTATTTTGGCCGAAGTAGGGGCAAGCCAGCCAGCACTCGATCGCATCAAAGAAGGGGTGCGCATTGCTCGTCCTCAAGTTGACGCACTTATGGAAATGCTCGGTCGGGAGAACGTTGATATAGAACAGGCTCAAATGGTGGTTGCACGATTGCGAACATTCCAGGAGGGCTACTTATTCGATACTCGAACCGTTGCGCGCGCCTATGAAGACACCGGCCGTACTGCCCGAGGGGCATCGAATGCAATTGAAGAGGGTATGGATGGTGTACAACGTGGCTTCCGTGATATGTATAAACTCGAAGAGGAAGACCCTGGCAACCTTTATTATGACGGCGTTGAAGAAGCAGTTGCCGAACGTGGTGCTGCGAATGCGCGTGAACACCGCGAAATGTGTGACGAGCAAGTCACAAACAACGAACAGACAATGAGCAAGGTAAAATACCTCTATCAAGACACGGATAGTGCGCTCGGAGATCTGGTTGTTACGCTGCGAGCCGGCGATGACGTTGCTCGGAACCTACCAGGCAATATGCATCTGAGTGATAGTATTGATTGGCTGAACCGAGCGCTTTACAACTTACAGGAGCATGGCTCCCAGATGACGCCAATGGCTCGCGAGTCAGTTGAGCGTGTACTCGGTATGCTCGATCAGATTGCCCATGGCGTATCAAAAGTTGAGCGGGCCAGTGCCACACAAAATAAATCCGTACAAAAAGTACGCAGCAAACTCTCGATTCTAAAAGAAGTGTTAGAACCTACTCGACAGTAACTTCGGTGCGGCGGACGCTGCGACCGGTGAAGAGGCGGACTTTGCGAGACTTGAAGGTTACCACGCCGTCTTTGGCTGCGTGAACAGTGTAGTTGCGGCTGAGCTTAGTGCCTTTACCAGCGCGCTTAGTGAGGCCAACCTGGCGAACGATAACGTTGCCATTCTTGGTTTTTTGGCCGCCAAATAACTTAACACCGAGCCGTTGCCCCGGACTATCATGAACGTTTTTACTTGAACCACCTGCTTTGACGTGTGACATATTACTTCCTTGTTAGTACTACAAGTTCACGCCCGACAACTTGATTTTCGCGATGATAAACCAAATCACGGTTGTTTGCATGAACAAAACTCATACGAGTATACCCCAAATCCTCGAGAGAATCAAGCATTTTAAGGTGTTTTACGCCAGCGCGAGTATGCCAGGCCGGAACGGCGATGCACATGCGGAAGCCGGCTTTCGTTTGTGCGGCCACATTACGCAAGAACTTGCGGTGAATGGTATCGACATCTTGCATGACTTGCTGCAGGGTTTTACTATCTGGTTCGGCAGAGAAGGGGCGGCCTAAGTACGTTTCGCCAGCGATAATGTCGAAGATTCCTCCCCAATGGGTTGAGGTGGCATCACCCACCGAAAGCTCGCGGATGTATTCGTGGGTGAGATGGGAAGATGAGGTAGTGAGCCAGTCGAGATTAACGTTGGTGTATTCGATCATACGTGGTTCGAGGTCGGAACCGGCCACTTTATAGCCCATGAGCATAGCTTCCTGTAGAACTACGCCTGTGCCACAAAACGGGTCTAATACGGTGGTTTTGAGGCTCGGGATGGTTTGGCTGGCAGCGAGGTTGACGATAGTTTGGGCCAGTTTTGGCGGGAGCATGCCCACGCGCGAGTCGCGCTTGGGGCGTTTTTGGTCACGAGCCGCATAAGCATTGATATCTTGCACGGCAACGACTTGCCCAAACAGCGTATGCTTACCATCTTTGATATACACCAGCTCTAAGCCAGTGGGGCCGGTGAGCTGGTTGTGCAGGGTTTGGGCACTGTTGAGGTCGAGATTAGTATTGGGCACCACGCGCACCGAACGGCCAGCTTGTTTAACGACTTTTTTAAGCTCCAGCCCGCTGCGGTTAAGATCGGTCGGTCGCAAGCGGAAACCGTAAGTATTGAGGCCGAGCCGGATTTTGCCTTCGGGAATGTACTCAAGGTGTTCAGGCAATGCCTGGGCGGTGTTGCGGACAAGCTTTGCCCAATCGGTGGTTTCGGGCCGACTCAGTAGTTTTGCAATCTTTACCGTACCGCCGAGCCGTGCGAAATCAATTTCGCTGGGGTCTTTTGCGATGAGTACGGCCTGCGTACCAACAGGGCGTAGCGCATCCGCACCATACAGGCTTTCGAGTTCGGCAATGCCCAATGCGGGCTGCCGGCCTAAAATTGCTATCGTTTGGCTCATTACTCCGTATTATACCGCACGTTAGGCGACAGTCGAGAATGCGCTTGCTACATCATTCAGAACTTGTTGGATGGTCGCTACCTCTGAGGGGTTGAACGTACATTTCTGAGCAACGTACAGCGCGCCATTGTGTAGTTCGAACTCGTAAGTTGGGTGCTGTAACATTTTCTGAGCTACGGCGGGACTAATTGCAGGCCCTGGTTGGTCTTGTGCAGGTTCTTGCTCGAACACGTAAAAGGTGCCGGCGAGACTTCCTTCGTATTTTTTGACAGCAGACTTTAGTGATGCCTGCCCACCGGCGTTAGCCTGAGATGCTGTAGAGATTTTATCCGGCCGCGCATAGAAGTTTGCTCCCATTGCTGCAACAGGTTTTGATGCAATGATGTGGTAGTCATAATTATTGTCCCCGGCTTTTCCGTTGCTGCCCCGGTATTCATGAAGCATAACAGTTACGGAATCAGCGGGTTTATTGCCAGTAAGCAGCACGGTGTCGTTTGTAAACGTGTACGAACCGCCTCGACGCAATAGTGCGGCAATGGTTTGGTCGGCTGTATCTACCGTACGCTGGACGGCATTGCCACTTGCATCGAGCTCAACCTGGAACTTATCTCGCTGTAAAGCATCTTTGAGGAGTGGGACATAGCTTTTTGTTTTTTGCTTCGAGATTTTTGATTTTATACCTATGTATAACCCAAACAGTATCAGGGGTATGATAATTATCGCGAGCAGTGTATCAGCCATAGAATGAACTCCTTATTTTACTTAGAGCTTATGGTTTATCTGTTAGTCTGTCAATAACTTTGCCGCATGCGGTATAATAAGCTGTAATGACTGAACACGAGAAAAAGAAACGCTGGAAGCTGATCCTTAATATTGTC
>CAYNBU010000034.1:0-9054 GCA_964395925.1 uncultured Candidatus Saccharibacteria bacterium | reverse complement strand
GCATCTGGTGTGCTGGCCGGTAAAGGTTACGCCGATGTAAGCGGTGCTGAGTACAGCGAAACAGCCGTTCTGCTGCGTCAGGCAGGCAGGTCGTTCATCAGTCCAACCCAAAAACAACGCCGAGATGCGGTACGTGCCAAATTCAACCCAGATCGTGACGTTATAGAAGGGAAACGTGCTATTGCAATCGATGATAGCCTTATTCGCGGCACGACCATGGATGAGTTTGCCTCAATGTACTTCGAGCAGGGCGCTCGTGAACTCCACATCCGTATTGCGTTTTCTTTGGTGAAAGAGATCTGCGACCTTGGGGTTGATATGGGTGATCCGCTTGAAATGCTAGCTAATCACTACGAAGATCTCGAAGGTATGGCGGTAGGTCTTGGAGTTGACTCAATAGCCTTCCTCGAAGTAAAAGATATTCTCGGCAAAGTAATAGGAAGCGTAGCAGAAGGGGCCGAAGATAAGTTTTGCACCGGTTGCCTGACCGGTGAATATCCCAACAAACAGCCTCAGCTTGTGCACCCGTATTATTTTCAGGATTAACCCCTGTTGAATCAAAGCCCCTAAACTGATATGATAAAGCCCATATTTGCCGTCGTAGCTCAGTGGTAGAGCACTTCCATGGTAAGGAAGGGGTCTCGGGTTCAAATCCCGACGACGGCTCCAAGAGGTAACGTAGAGGTTTATTGTGAGTAAAGACACCCTCGAAAGCCAGTATAAAGCGCTTCTTAAGCGCGGCGGTATTACCCTGAACGGCAAAAAACCGTACGATGTAACGGTACATAACCCAAAAGTTTATAAACGACTACTCAAAAAAGGCTCGCTCGGTGTCGGCGAGTCGTACATGGACGGCTGGTGGACCTGTAAAGACCCCGAAGAACTCTTTTTTAGACTCTTCCGCGCCGACCTGCATAACGATTTCATTCGCAACTGGCGGTTTGTCTTTTGGGCAGGTGTGGGCGTGGTAACAAACTTGCAGGCCAGCACGCGGGCTTACAAAAACGCCCGGTCACACTACGACATCGGCAACGACCTGTATGAGCCCATGCTGGGCCCTACCATGGCCTACTCATGCGGATACTGGGCTCGGGGCGCAAAAACGCTCGAACAGGCTCAAGAAGCCAAGTATCAGCTGATCTGCGAGAAGCTGGAACTGAAGCAAGGCCTCAAGGTGCTCGATATTGGTGCCGGCTGGGGCGGTTTGGCTCGTTATATGACCAAGCACTACGGTGTGACGGTAACGGCGTTAACGCCTGCTCGTGAGCAAGTAGCCTTCATGAAGGCCCAAAAAGACCCCAAAGTGAAGCCCATATGCTCAACCTTTCAAGATTTCAAACCCCGCCAACAGTTCGACCGCATTGTTTCGGTAGGTATGTTTGAACACGTCGGCCCCAAGAACTACAAAAGCTTCTTTACGCACTGTAATGGCTGGCTCAAAGATGACGGGCTATTCTTGCTGCACACCATTGGCGGGCCGACTCCAGCTCATCGGAGCGACCCATGGATCGAAAAGTACATCTTTCCGGGTGGCGTGCTGCCTTCGATTGCGCAGCTCACCAAGCCTGCCGAAAAGCTGTTTACCATCGAAGACGTACAGAACTTTGGTAACGACTACTACAAAACGCTCATGCAGTGGTACAAGAACTTCCGCAAAGCGTACCCTCGGCTTGATCACCAAAAATACGATGAACGTTTCTACCGTATGTGGGAGTTTTACTTGCTTATTTGTGCCGCGCAGTTCCGCTCACGTAAGATTCACTTGTTCCAGACGGTAATGACCAAGCGTCGCTTGGGTACGTACGTCGCAGCTCGCTAGACGCTACTTGTGGCGCATGCGGCTCAGCAGCTCTGGCGCGTCTTCTTTGGCGATAGGGGCACCAGGGTTGTTAACCGGCGGGTGATGGATCTCGCGGATAGCTGTAGGAATGCGCTTAATGGTGCGGCGCAAGCGTACAACCGGAGTTACGGGCTGCATGGTCTTCTCATGGAAGATAATACCTTGGATCGGATCACTCTTCATATTCTTTACATTATAGCAAATTTGTTAATATTTGTCAATGTGCGACCCCTATAAAATGTACTTGATACAAGCTGCCTAATCTGTTATGATGGTTTGTAATAATCTTTAGTAACGACCTGGAAATAAGGATAATCAATGGCCAAAAAAGGTGATAAGCGAAAAATTATAGGTTTGGTGAGCGAAGAAAGCGGCCACCGTACTTACTATACTAAGAAGAACGTTCAGAATACCCCTGACAAGCTTCGTCTTAAGAAGTACGATCCTATTCTTCGTAAGCACGTCTGGTTTAGCGAAACCAAAAAGAGCTTGGGCCGTAACGAAGTTAAGCCTAAAAAGTAACCTCTGTTACTTTGCTATTTATACGAGATCGAGTACTAAGACCATACCGCTAATGACGGTGATGGCTGTAAAAACATAGAGTACTGCAACACCGAACTTGGTGAGTGGCTCGCCAGCGTGTTCGCCAGTAGCGATCACACGGGCAGATACCAACAAGAAGAGCGGTAAGATCACGACAGTGAGTAAACCCATAAACATCATAATGATGACAGTATAGCATATGCATTATAAAACTGTGCATAACTCGTTTACAAAAAATAAAGGGCGCGGTACAGTGGATGGCACGAGAAGGTGGGACTCACTATAACTTTAAGTGGAGGGTACCACCATGAACACAAGCTCAACGAAGCAAATCACTATTAGCAACCAATTAATTTTGGCAGTGCTTGCGGCCATGACCATCGCATTTGGTTTTGTCGCATTTATCACAAACACGATTGTAGACTCAAAGGTAAACGCCTTTGCAGCTAACGTCAGCGCACAACTCGCTGCTAATCAAAACAACCCGGTAACCGTCGGTGGTGGCTCACAGAGCAACAGCCTCGGTGCCTGCGTTTCTCCTGAAGACGCAACTGCGGCAGCTTCAGCTGGCACAGGTTCGGGTTCTGGCCAATCAAACGCCTTGCCGTTTGGCTCAACCGGCAAATATCTCTTGCCACTTGGTAACTACAGCCAGAGCAACAGCTCAACTACGAATGTAACTTCGAGCAACACCTATGTTAAAGATAGCTACAACACTGCTACTAGCACCAACGTTTTGGTAACCAACAATGGTAACACCGACAACCGCAATAGCGGCAACACATACACCGATAACCGCAACAGCGGCAACACCACCAACACGGATAACAGCAACCGCAGCACAAACGTAAACATTCAAGACAGTGGCAACACCACCAACACAACTACAAACACTAACAACAGCAACCACAGTGTGAATAATAGTGGTAACACGACAAACACCGACAACTCAAACAACAGCGTCAATAACAGCGGTAACACCAATGTTTCAGACAACGTCGTAATCGTCGCCGACATTCTGTAGAACGCTTTAGGCTACAGGTTACAATAAGGATCTCCTGCGCTTCTTGGGAGATCTTTGTTTTATTTAGGGCTGATTACTACTGCTTGAGCGCTAGAGCGGGATCGACTTAAATAACTAGCCGTGAAAGGCATATTCTGTGACACCGTCGGCACGCGCAGCTTCGATGACGTCTTGATATGCTTCAGCGAGGTTAATATTCCCATCACCCGTGATGTCGGGATTATAGCCAGTGACGTTATCTTTGAGCCGTAAGTAAATATCATCTGGATTACTGTGCACGGTTTGCAGCGCCTGGTCGCACGTAGATACGTCTGGTTCAAAGTTTGAAACTATAACTCTGCCAAGCGAGCGATCGCGATTCGTTACTGTACGGCTCTCTACCCGTACGCGCGGGTCGCCGCTCATAGGAATATTGCATCTCATATTAACAGCACTTGCTATGCTCACAACCTCGCCATCATCCAAAAAATCACCAGTGATGATCATTTCTGGTGCTTTGCGGCTTTCGTTCTGGCCCTGAATGTAGGCACCCGTGAGGACTGCTCCAACGGCGGCTGTGCCAGCAATAATCCCAGCGACTACCCAGCCGCGCTTTGAACGCTTCTCAGATGAGCTGGGTGTTGGTTGATGTTCTTTCATAAAACATATAATACCATATATTAGTTATAGCTCAAAACTTTCGCGAAAATCAAAAAACGACCCCTGTTGTGAAGTCGTTGAATGGGCGTAAGCAGCTGAGTTTAGCAGCTACAAACGCTATTTTGTCGATTTGGCAGGACTTACAGGACTTGTTTCACAACCGAACTTTACCAGTGCTAGACTTAAACCTACCGCTCGTTAAGGACATATTAGAAAGACACGCCTTGACTGATAATTTACTCACTTAACTCTTTTTTGTTTTGCCCAGTCTGGTTTAATTTGCCGAGTTATTTCGTCAAACTCGTGATAATTATTCGTGAGCTCTTCACCTTCTTTAATCTCTCTATTAGCTACAAAATAAGGCTCTGGTGATATTGCTGCGTCAAACTTTACAGACAAGTTATGTTCGTCGGAATGGTTTGTATATTCTGCTGCGTCACCTTCTGGCGGAAATACCCACAAATGTGACCAAGGTGAAAAGTATGCTGTATGCGAAAGGTGCTCTCTTTCGGTTATAGAAAGATTCTGAAACGCTGTATCGCTCAGCCTTTGGTCGTGGTCTTGTTGAAAAATCCACACAATCTCACCTTTGGGAATATCGTTTTCTGCAAATACTCCGTTACCGTCAATCTGTGATTTTGCAACTTTTACTTTCACAATGTACATACCTACATAATAACAAAAAGTCTCTGACAAGAGACTTTTCAATATCGCTTATTCTTGGCAGGGGTACGTGGAATCGAACCACGATCTTAGGTTTTGGAGACCCATATACTAGCCGTTGTACTATACCCCTATAGGCAAGATCACGGGTATTATACCAAAGATAGCGCCGATAAACACTTCTCAAGTGATGTAAAATCTGGTATACATATAAGACATGGGTAAAATTGTAACGACCAAACCAGTACTAATCATGCTCTATGGCGTGCCGGGCTCTGGTAAGACGCACTTTGCTGCCGACCTGGCCAAGTCTTTGGGCGCGGCACATATCCAGGGCGACCGTATCCGTTACGAACTCTTCGAACAGCCTCGTTACGACAAACAAGAAAACGAAATCGTCAATCACCTTATGGAGTATATGGCAGAGGAATTCCTGAACGCTGGCGTGAATGTAATTTTTGACACCAACACCGACCGCTTGGTGCAACGCCGTGCTTTGCGAGATATCGCTGCACGTGTAAAAGGCCAGTCTTTGATAGTCTGGCTCCAGATCGACAAAGAAAGCGCCTTCCAGCGCCTTAAAAAGCGCGATCGACGCCGGAGCGGCGACAAATACACCCGCGTACACACCGCAGCTACCTTCAAAGAAACAGTGGCCAATATGCAGAATCCAAAGAATGAAGACTACGTCGTAGTCAGCGGTAAGCACACCGCTACTATGCAGCGCAGCACGCTGGTAAAGAAACTATACGAAATTGGGGTAATTCCTGCCGATAACGTGTCTTCAAACGTTGCCAAGCCTGGGCTTATCAATCTCGTTCCTTCTGCCGGCCGTGTTGACCTTGAACGTCGCAACGTTATTATTCGCTAGAGGCCCGTATGCCAGCAAAAACTTTTGAACTGCCCGACCTCGGCACGATTTACGTATACAAACGAAAAGGTGCACGTAACATTCGCCTGAGTGTGAATGGCGATGGCAAAATTCGCGTGACCATGCCAACGTGGCTGCCGTATAAAACTGGTGTAGCATTTGCGGCCCAAAAGCAGTCGTGGCTGGCGGAGCATCAGGCCAAAGCTGGTGATTTAGAAGATGGCCAGCGCATCGGCAAATACCACACCTTACGATTTATCGAAAAACAGGCTGTACGCCTGCAGACCCGAGTTACCGCCAACGAGATTATCATTACCATTCCGCCCGAAACAATGGGCGAAGAGCTCCAAAAGGCGGCTCACCAAGCGGCACAGCGAGCGCTCAAAACAGAGGCCGAACAACTGTTGCCCCAGCGTTTAGCAAGCCTGGCCAAGCAACAAGGCTTTCACTACAAGAGCGTCGGCGTACGCCACCTCAAAACCCGCTGGGGAAGCTGCAACAGCAAACACGAGATTACCCTCAACTATTACCTAATGCAGTTGCCCTGGGAGCTTATCGATTATGTGTTGATACATGAGTTGGCTCACACCAAGCAACTCAACCACAGTAAAAGCTTCTGGCAGACGGTCGAAGCCGCGATGCCTCCCTATAAAGAGCGCCGCAAACAGCTCAAACACTATCAACCAAGCGTTCTTGCACCAAAAACCACAAGAAGTATGCAATAATAGCTGCATGGTAAAGCTGCTATCACACAGCCGACAATCCGCCATTGACCATGAGCGCCTCAAAAGCCTCATTAACTCCATGGCCGACGGGGTACTGGCCACCGATGAGCACACCAAGATTGTGCTCTACAATGGCGCTGCGCTCAACATCCTCGACCTTAACAGCTCTATGCAGGGTAAATGGTTGGCGCGCGTTATTAAACTCGTCGACAAGAACAACCAGCATGTTGATGTACGCAAATTGGTGCTGAGCGTCAAAACTCCGATGACCAGCCACGACTATAAGCTGGTCTACCCCGACGGCGACACGATTAGCCTCTACCTGAGCGTTGCGCCCGTACACCTGGGCTACGGAACCAAAGGAAGCCGCGGCTATGTAGTGCTACTGCGCGACATCACCCGTGAAAAGTCACTCGAAGAAGAGCGCGACGAGTTTATTAGCGTGGTGAGCCACGAACTGCGCACCCCAATTGCAATTGCCGAAGGAAATCTTGGTAACGCCCTGTATATTGCCGAGAAAAACGCTAAAACCGACCCCGGAGTCGTTGAGGCACTGAAACAAGCCCACCAACAAACGCTTTTCTTGGCCGATATGATCAACGACCTTTCAACTCTGTCACGTGCTGAGCGAGGTAAACTCAATGTTGAGATTGAATCGATTAACGCCCATGAGCTCGCCGAAGAGCTCATCAAGAACTACACCCCAAGCGCTCACGACAAAGGGTTAGAACTCAAGCACGAACTCAGCCCCAAGCTTGAATTGCTGCAATCCAGTCGCCTGTATGTGCGTGAAATTCTGCAGAACTTTATCACCAACGCTATTAAATATACCGAAAAAGGCAGTGTCACTCTCGAGGCAAAGCCCCTTAAAACAGGAGTTGAGTTTAAAATACATGACACCGGCATTGGTATCAGTAAGGCCGACAAAGAGAAAGTATTTGATAAGTTTTTTAGGAGCGAAGACTTCCGTACCCGCCAGAACAGCGGTACTGGGTTAGGCTTGTATGTCACCATGAAGCTTGCGCGCCTGATACATGCCGAGATTAGCGTCGAAAGTGAACTCGACAAAGGCTCAACCTTCACCATTACCATTCCGAACCTCAAATCTGTTGACCCTGGGAGCCAAAAGGAGTAGTATTGACATGAGCCAAGTCTACAGTTATGTAGGCTTTTTTAATTGCAGGAGATGTAATGGCCGACAAAACAACCAACAAAACGAAGCGAACACAGACCGTTCGTGAACGCACACAAGAGGCTGACAAGCCCTCTCGTAAGCGTCGCGTTCGTCAAACTGCCAGTGCAGCAACCAAGCCACTGGGTACTGCTGGTAAAGGGGTAAAAAAGGCCGCAAAGCCTTTTGCATTCTTGCTTGCACCATTCAAGACGAAACCAATGCGCAAGCTTGGTCATATTCTTGCAGCCGTACTGCTCATCAACTACTTCCGTAGTAGTTGGCAAGAGTTGCGCCAGGTTACGTGGCCAAATCGTAAAGAAACAGCCAAGCTTACTATTGCAGTATTCTTGTTCGCCGTGGTATTTGGCATTGCAGTCGCCATTGTTGACTTCGGCCTCGACAAAATCTTCGAAAAAATATTACTAAGTTAACGGTGGGCAAGAGGAAAGCATGAACAAACGATACGACACAACCAAACAATGGTATGCCATCCACACCTACAGTGGGTACGAAGAAAAGGTAGCCGAAAGCATCCGCCAGCGTGCCGATAGCCTCGATATGGCCGACAAGATCTATCAGGTAGTAGTACCAAAAGAAAAGATGATCGAAGTTAAGAATGGCAAGCGTAAAGTCGTAGAAAAGCGTATTTTCCAGGGCTACGTGCTTGTACAAATGAAACTCAGCGAAGATGCATGGTACATTGTGCGTAACACTCCATCGGTGACTGGTTTCGTCGGCAGTGGCACTGAGCCAACTCCGGTAAGCGACGACGAGATGGAAAAAATCATGAAGCGCATGGGCCGCGCCGAACCAAAGCACAAGATCGACTTCAAAGAAGGCGAAGTGGTTAACATCACCGACGGACCATTCAAAGGCTTCGATGGTACCATCAACGAAATTGACCCGCAAAAGGGTAAACTCAAGGTATTGGTTAACATGTTTGGCCGCGAAACGCCGGTTGAACTCGACAGCCTGCAAGTGAAGCGCGTCTAACCATAAAGCACTAATATACTTGACTAATCAACTACTTCAGTAGTCCTAGTTTGGACTATCTACTTATCTTTTAGTTTCGATTTCGGAACAGATACGATTTTTTCCATAGCCTTATGGAATGTATCCATAGGGCTGCCCGTTGGAGCATCTATCACTACTTTCTTGGGAGTTGTTGGTCTCTTCGAGGTTTTCTTCGTTGCCATATGAACTAGTTTAACACGTAACAGGAGTGGCTTACTTCTTCGACAACGACGCTACTTGTCACCACCCTTAACTGTGTGGCGGTTAGTCCCACCCCAAGGATAAACTTGCTTTAGAATAAGTTTAGTTGTATAATACACTCAAACTACGTAAGGAGATGTAGGTATTTATGGATAATGAAAGACTTGGTGAAATTATTAGTACAGCTATTTTCTCGGGAACACCACCAACCCCAGAGGAGGTGCAAAGCGTATTAACCGATGGGGAGCTGTTACAAGCGGTTCAAGACCGAGGCCTCGCTTTAGGCGCTACAGTGGTCGCAGAATCTGCCGAAACCCCACCCCCAGAACTCACTCCTGAATCTCTCCGTGAAACCGTAGA
>CAYNBU010000033.1:0-9700 GCA_964395925.1 uncultured Candidatus Saccharibacteria bacterium | reverse complement strand
TGACATCGAGTACCTTTTATGGTAAATTGTCAGGTATAAGCCTTGAGGAGGTGAATAATTATGACCGAACAGGTTATTAATCAAGAAGTTATGAACGCAGAAGCTATGAACGCAGCGGCTATGCAACGCCCAACTGGTGGCGAACACCCACTTATCGTTGGTATGCACGAAATGGTGCATGATTTTGCTGACCGCGTTTCAATGCAAGCAACATTAATGACTGACCAAGTGGCCGACTGGGCGTCTGATCATAAAGAAGGCATCATAAAGAAGACTGCGATTCTCGCAGCAGGTTTCATGGGTGTCACAGCCGTCGCCGCTTGTGGCTCAAGCAGCGAAGAAAAAACTGCCGCCCAAAGTGACATGGATGCGCTCCGTGCTGCACTTACCGTTAAAGACACCGACCCGTCAGTTGACTGTGTCGAGCTCGTTAACACTCACGGTGGTGAAACAGTAGAAACCGAAAAGGGTACCGTTATCGTATTTGATGTCGGTGCAAAGAAGGGTGTAGAAGCCTGGAACCCTGAACTCCGCCAATGGTCTGACGCTATCAGCACTCCGCTGACTGCTCCCGAAGCCGACAAAGCCGGCCTCCTCAAAGAAATCCAAGCAAGTATCTGTGAAGACCCACTTTTGGGTGAAACAGTTGCGAACATGTTCGCTAACATGCAAGTTGGTGAATTAAAAGTTGTTGACCTGAACAAATGGTTGCAAGGTTCTGCAGGCTCTGCAGACCAGATCAACGACCGTGCAGCTGCTTACAACCCAGCACTGAATGCATCTTCAAGCGACGAAGAGTTCGAAGCTGCTCGTGACAAGAATTTCGAGTGGCAAGATAAGGCTGAGCACCTCAACACTCTATTAAAGCGTTTCCAGAACAACGGTGTAGAAAAGGGTATTACAACCACACTTAACTACAACCTTGCTGGTGACGGCCTCAGTATTGATGGTTTGCCAGAAGTGCAAGTAAACCCAGAACAGTACCAAGCCGACGCGATTACACTGGTAATTAACCGTAAAGGCTTGAGTGACTGTATCGTAAAGATCGGGTTCAACGTAGGCGACCAGCGTCCAGAAACATTTGAATGTGCTGCTCCACCTGCACCTACTCCAGAAGTTCCTGAAACTCCAGATCAGCCAGATCAGCCGCACAAACCTGGTACGACCGTAACTACAGGCAAACCTGGTACTACAACGACGACTGAATGGACACCGCCAAAGGGTCCTGCTCATCCTCCAGTACCTGGTGGCCCTCCAACTACGGTTGAGGCTCCAAAGCCTGGTCCTGACCACCCAACGACCAGCACAACTGCTGCTCCAACGACCAGCACAACACAAAATCACACGGCGCCAACGAGCGTTCCAGGTGGCGAATTTAACGGGTAACCCCAAAGAAAGGATATGAGGATATATACTATGAAATTACGCAAACTTTTCAGCAAGGTTCCCAAGAAGCTACTTGTAGTTGCTGCAACCGCTGTCGTACTGGCTGTGCCAGCTATTGCAATCGCAGGTTTTGGCCCAGAACGCCCAACTTACGACTACAACAAATATGATCCAAGCAAGTCTTGTACTGACCCATCGCAGGCTAACGGCCGCTGTGGTTCAATGGACGGCCCAGTATTCAACTCATTCGTGAATACTCCAAGCTATGGTGACGAACGTAACTTTACTCGTATCGCAGAAGTAGTTCCTGGCCAAAGCCCAGTACAAGCTGACTTCCGTGAAACTTCGACTGCTACTCCTGGTAAGACCTACTGGGTACGTACTTTCGTACACAACAACGCGAACGAAGCTACAAACGGTCCTAACCTTGACGGCCCTGGTGTCGCAAAGAACACTCGTGTTCGTGTAGCGATCCCAGAAGGTACCGCTAACGGTGTAGACGTTATGTCTTACATCACTTCAAGCAACGCTAAGCCAGACCGCATGTGGGATACTGCAACACTTGCAAACGGAAGCCAAGCTTTCAACGTAAGTTATGTTCCCGGTTCTGCCAAGCTCTACAACGGCGTATTCCAAGGTGGTACTCCACTGAGTGACGCAATTATTTCAGACCAAGGTACTCTGGTTGGCTACAATCAAATGAACGGTGTTGTACCTGGTTGTTTCGACTACTCAGCATACGTATACGTACAAGTTGAGGTGAAGGCTCCAGCTGTACAGGTAAGCAAGGTAGCTCGTGTTGCAGGCGCAACCAACTACCAAGACAAGATCAGCGCTAAGCTGGGTGACAAGATCCAATGGCGCATTGAGTTCGCAAACAAGGGTAATGATGTTGCCAAGAACGTAACGATCCGCGACACATTGCCAAAGGGCGTAACCCTGGTTCCTGGTAGTATCAAAGTTTCTGATGCGAACCGCAGCAACCAACAGCTCCCTGATAACGCACTTGGTGCCGGTGGCTCAAACTTCGGTAACTACGCTCCGGTAAATGGTATCAACGGTATTGTTACCCTCGAAACCACCATCAACAAAGACTTCGACGAGTGTGAACTCAAGAACGTCGCCTTCGGCCGTGCCGAAAACGTTGTTGAAACCAAAGACGACTCAACCGTAACTATCGAGAACTGTAAGCCCGTTAAGCCAGTGTACGCTTGTGACCTGCTTGACGCTCGCAGTCTTGGCAACCGTAACTTCGGCTTCGACCTGAAGTACACTGCCCAGAACGCACAGCTCAAGACGATCACCTACAACTTTGGTGACGGCTCAACTCCATTAGTTACTGACAAGACCACTGTTGAACACCAGTACGCACAAGACGGCACTTACACCGTGCGTGCAAGCATCGTGTTCACGGTAGACGGTAAAGACCAAGCTCCTGTAACCAGTGACGCTTGTGTCGCAACCGTAAGCAGCAGTACTCCGAAGGACAACTGTCCAATCCCTGGCAAAGAAAACTTGCCTAAAGACAGCCCTGAGTGTGCAGTAACCCCTATCACTCCTGGTCCTACGACACTGCCAGCAACTGGCCCTGGCGATGTCGCCGCCATCTTCGCAGCCGTCAGTGTTGCAGGTATGGTAGCGTACCGAGTCTTCGTGACTCGTCGCCTGAACGGGTAAGAGTGCACTCGCAGCCAGGCTGTGGATAAGTATCTAGCCAAAGCGTAAGAAATATGCTACGCTAGGTGCAGATAACGAGCACTGACTGACCGCTCAAACTCAAACAAAACCCCCATCGGTAATACGGTGGGGGTTTTTCTTGCTATCAAAAATTTCTCTTGGTATGATACAAGTAAATATAAGCAGAATGAGACAAATACCATGGCAGACAACCCATTACGAGACTTTGTAACATCGGTTCTGAAAGAAAAGAATCTCGTTGGAGTCGATCAAGAAATACTCGACAAACTCACCGACGATTTAGTAGTACGCCTTCAAGATCAGATCAACCGCGGCCTCATCGACTCTTTAGACGAAAAGCAGTTCGCTGAATTCGAAAAGCTGGTAGCAGCCGAAGACACTAAAAAGTTGAGCACGTTCTTCACCGACAGCGGTGTACCGGTACAAAACGTCATAACAGAAGTTATGGCCAAATTTAGGGTGGCTTACTTAGGATCATAAAACAATGGCCGAAATTCCTGTTGCTTACGTTCCCACCGCTCCTACAGAGGGTGCCCACGACGATTTAGGGCTCACACCAGAGCAGCGTCAGGCGCAGATTGATGCCTTGAACGCACAGGTGAATGCTCCTTCTGCGCCTTCCGCTCCTACTAACCCCGACCAGCGACCACCGGCCCCCGAACCGCAGCAGCCCGAGAAGCAAGAACCCCTTCATATCGCGATTGGTAACGTCGAAGATGTGCGGGCAATTGCTCGTGATGCTGCCGACAAACGCCTCAATGCCGAAGTAGAAGGTGGCAAAGGCGGTTTTGGTAAATGGGTTCGTCGTTTGTGGAAGGGCAACATTGCCCGCGAACACTACCAGCAGAAGTATCACCGAGAAGCTGAACAGCAGATCGTAGAGTCGGGCAACCTGTACGTACACGAGGGTGGTACGCAGGCAGCTTCTGACCAAACTATGGAATCGGTGGTAACGCGCCTTACCAACAAGCACGTCGATGAATTGGTAAGCCACGATGCCGGCGAATCATACGCGCGTATCGATAACGAGAACGACCCACAGGCAACAGCCGTCAAGCAGACCATTCGCGACCTCATTAACCGCTACAGTAACAACCAGCTCGACGACAACAACTTCGAAGAAGAAAAGAACCGTGCACTTTCAGAACTCGCTCGCGACAACCCCGAACTACTTGGTGAAGGGCTCATGTTCGCAGACAACTTGCTCGAAGTCGCACAGAACGTCAAGGCTATGGTGCGCCACGATCGTGGTGTCGAAGACATCTTGCGCGATGCTCGTATTGACGTCGGGCGCCTCAAAACCGGTGTTCGCACCGAAGCGCGCTTTGGTAAAACCGACCAACTCATCGACACTATTCAAAAAACCAAAATCGGTAAGTGGCTCAACGAAACCACCATTACTACTGCAGTCTCGGCCGTTGCGGTAGCTACTAAGTTTACCGTGCAAAAAGGTGTAGCTAAGGCAGCAGCGCTCACTGGTGTATTGGGTGCGGGTGGAGCGATCATTGCTGGTGCTCGTGAGTCAAAACATATCCGCGAAGACCGTCGTCAGCATGGCCGCGAACGTGCCATGGGGCAAGAGTTCGAAACAGATGCCAGGCGTCGTGAAGAGCTCGAAACTGCTCAATACGAATCGTTACAAGCGGCCGACTTAGCAACTGAACTCCGCAACTTATTCCAGAACCCCGACGCCGAAGGCCTGCGCAACCTGCAAGACCTCACCGGGCAGGGCTTTATGGATGCCATTGGAGTGCTCGCACAAATCAAGGCACGCGAACGCTTGTCTGACCAGCGCGATATTGACCTTATTCACTTTAGTAGTGCCGAAAACGTTGCCGACGAACGCTTGCAACTCGCACTCACCTCTATTTATGCCGAAACTGCACTCACTAAATTCCTCGAAGACAAGGGCGGTGTAGATTGGTTGCAGCAAGAAGTTAACCTGAGCGACCAGGTGCAGTCGTTCGATGAAATAGTCGACATATACGACACGGCGTTTACGGCGCAACTTGAAGGCGACATGTCTGCCAAAGACGCGATCTTTAGCAAGATTCACCGCAATCACGTACTCAAGGCCGCGCTTATTGGTGGTACGGTTGGTATGGTTCTTGGAACGGCCACTCAAGAAGCCATGGCTCATCTGCCAGTGTTCGGCGACAACCTATATGGTTTGGGTGAAGGCAAGGCGCCATCTGGTGCTCGCGAGACGCTGGCTAACGGCGGATTTAATAAGATCAGCGAGCTCCTTCATGGCGGCAATAGTAATCTTACTGGTTCGGTCACCGAAGTTGGTGGCGCAGCTAAGTTTGCCGACGTCGAAGGCTTTGCAACCAAGCAAGACGCCAACGGCAACTGGCTTATTGAACAGCAGTCTACCGGCAAAACTATTCCGCTCGAATACGACGATAAGGGCTTACTTACACCAGGCGCTAAGCACAATCTTACCGAGATGGGCTTCAAGATAGACGAAAGCCTGAACACACCAAGCCTTTCTGGTGTAACCGAAGAGTTCAAGTTTGGTAATAACAAGTTTATCTTCCCCGAAGAATACAGCCTCAAAGAAGCCAGCCCCGGCAACTGGGAGATTCTGGATCAAGACGGAAAACTCGTACACGACCTGCACTTGAACTTCGATGGTAGCCTCACCGACGAAACAATTACCGAACTTCGTGCTGGCGGTATTGGCGTCAGCGACCTCAGTGATCTTGTAGAAACCAAGACGAGCGTGAGTGGAGTTGGCGGCAGCGAATTAGTACAAAACCACCTGGCCGATACCAAGCAAGTTCATCGTACCTTGTGGTATGGCAACGACACGCCATCTCCTGACTTCGACCTCAACGAGCTCCGAACATATGCAGCCGGCGCAAACGGTGGCTGGTTCGACGAAAGTGGTAACGTAAAGCTCGACATTACTCCGATGACACCCGATGGTTCATTCTGGGGCGACCAATCGGCTGATGCACACGCACTCGTAAGCGAGGGCAAGCTGAGCCTAGCTATTTCGGCAACCAAAGATACGCAAGCGAACGTGTTTGACTTCCAGTTCACAACCACTCCAGAGGGTCGCGTCATGGCCACAATCCCTCCGGATAGCCCAATGCACCAAATGTTCCAGATGAATGGCAGCGAGCGCGTATTTAACGGTGCCTACTTCGAAGTTATGGAACACACCGGCGTTCTTGACGCGAACGGTGAACAGGTTAAGATTTTGGGCACTTACGAGGGTACGAACTCAGGCTTGTTCAACGACACCATCGTAACCACCCAAGAGATGCACACCACAACGCTCGACATTACTCCATCGCCCGAGAACATCCAGACCATTATCTACGAAGGCGGCGAGACTCCTTTGGTCGAAGCTGCACCGGTTATTCCTCTGTATGCTCGGCGTGGGCTTGAAAGCCAAAAAGAATTCCAAGTACGTCGTGAAATTATTACAGGCATGTATTACGGCGGCGCTAATCTTCCTGCATTGCAAGAGTGGATTCGGCAAAACCCAGAAATACTACACTCACGTCGTGTTGAGAATGGCCAATGGGTAGAGCAAGATGGAAGCCCCGTTGAGCGCTCCATAACTCGCGAAAAAGAAAACCTTCGCTCCTATCTGGATACTATTAAAGATAACGACCCTGACTATTATGCGGAGCTTGAACGACTTGCCAGCAGCTCTTCTATGCAAGAAATGTCTGCCAAGAACCGGGTTAGTGTAAACATCCCTGCATGGATGGAAGGTGGTACTATTTACTCTCTTCTCGATCAGTACATCCAGCAGCAAGATGTCGATGGTCAACCGCTTGCCCTTGATAATTTTGAAATCAACGTGCTAATCAATCGTCGTACTGGCTCTGCACCGGATGATTCGGTCGCTGAAATCGAGCGATTCATCACCGACTACGAAAGCCGAACTGGCCAACGCCCAACAGTTAACTACTCAGATGTTGAGTTTAATCCTCCGGACAATAACGTCGGGAATGCTCGTCGTGTACTTACCGACCTTACGCTTTTGCGCTCCTTGAACCGAGGCAGTCAAGAAGGAAGCTTGTATATAGAATCTGAAGATGCCGACTTACTACGGCCAGATCCAAAGACGGTAACTAACATTATTCGCACGCTTGATGAAAAGCCATATCTTGATTCTGTACGTGGTATCCAAGATCGCAGCCCAGAAATAATGAAAGAAAACGACTACCTATTCTTGTGGCGCCGAATGTGGGATGTGAGTGAGCTGTTGGTGCGTTCTCCTCGATTCCGTGAACCTGCAAGCCCGAACTGGAACTACACCTGGAACAGGACGATTACTGGCGGATGGAACACTGCATATTCTGCTGAAGCATATGCTATGATCGGCGGCTACGACAAGATTACTAAGGGTGAGGATATGATGATTGGCGAAAAGATCAGCATGGCACGTGGTGATGGAGCTCTGCCAAATCTCGATGTAGTGGGTCGTGTATACACCAGAACCGACTCTTCACCACGACGATTTGTTAATGAGATTATTACAGGGCGTGGTGCGTACTCTGATGACTTCGAAGACGAAGAAGTGAATCGCCTCATCCGCGAATCAAGCCTCGACGAACTGCTCGACCAAATCAGTAGCGTGGCACGTATCGATAGCGAGAACCAGAGTGACTTTCAGTATATGCTCGAAGGTCATTACAAGTCTATCCAAGTAATGACACCAACGACAACAGATGCAAAAGCGGTGTTCTCTCGTCTTATGTTCTTCCTTGGGTTCAAGCACAGCGATTACGAGTTCACCAATGACAACACCGATGTACAAATTAAGTCTTTGGATAACGTGAAGCAGGCACTTGAACGATATCGCCAGCGCGAGCCTGACACAACTTCAGCTTAAGGGCTTTTCATTTGGCCTCTGTTATGGTACAATTTTTCGGTTGCCAAACAGTGGAAAGTGATCGGCCTCATATTGCTTCGCAATAGGGAGGCCTCGCTCGGAACAGATCTCCAAGCAAGCTTGTCGAATCTGTTCCTCACTCGGCCTCATCGTCTAACGGTTAGGACACCGGGTTTTCATCCCGGCAATAGGGGTTCGATTCCCCTTGAGGTCACCAAAAGAGACTTTTCTGCAAAGAAAGGTCTTTTTTTATTGTGCGCCACTTATCGTATACTGTAGCCAATGCTTACTTCACAGAAATCACGTTCCGAAAGGCTATTACAGCCGGTCGCGCACCTGTTGCGCGGTGTAAACCCTAACGTACTGAGCCTGCTTGGGCTGATCTTCCCAGTTGTCTTCTTTGTATTGCTGGTGAACGATTACAAGGTGTGGGCGCTGGCAGCGTTTGTATTCTTGGCTGTTGATCTGCTCGACGGCTTGGTGGCGCGCGCCAACAACAAGGTAAGCGCGTTTGGTGGATTCCTCGATTCTACCATCGACCGTTTTGCCGACTTTACGGTGATTGTAGCCTTTGGTTTCGCTGGCTTAGTGGGCTGGAACATCATCTTGTCGTTAGTACTGTTCGCGTACCTTACCAGTTACATCCGTTCACGCACCGAACTTGCGGCAAAGGATAAGCTTACGGCGAGCGTGGGCATCATGGAGCGCCCCGAACGCTTGCTCGGTATCTTCCTCGGTTTATTGATCTACACTATCTGGCCAACGGTCACCGTGTATGGCTATAACTTGGTCTCTGTCGTGTTTATCGTGCTTACGGTGCTGTCGGCTATTACTGTTGCTCAGCGCATCGCGTTTGCTTATAAAAAGTTACCGCACTAGCTCGAATAGCCGTATTTTGCAGTTCCGTCGGTCTTAAGGTCGTCGAGTCGCCCCTTGCGAACAATTTTTTCAGAAGCGAATTTTGCCAGCTGTCCACCCTTGCTGAGGCGGTGTAATGCACGCATTATAAAACGTTGCTCGTGTGCTGTAAAAGTAGCGATGCCGCGTTCTTGCACTTCTGGCCAGCCTATACCGGGTTCAAAACCATAGCGCTGCATAAATGCTCGTTCCATAGCCTCCCGGTCACCATTCCAGAGTTTGGCGGTCTCCCAGATGTCGTCTAATACCCGATCGACAATTACGAAGTCTCTTTCGTCTACTTCTAGGTCCGGAGCGTTGCGCTCTAAGTTATCGAGGAACCTGTCTCGGTGGAATCCCCAGCCTACCAGGGTGATTCGGTGGTCTTCATCTAAAGCCTCACCGAGGGCTTCGGTTTGAAAAGCAGTGTTGATGAGTCGAGTGGTGGGGTCGCGCAGCACAATAGGGTTTGGGGTTCCTTGGGGCATTGCTGTTACTAAGGTGTCGCCTGTGGTGCGGTGCGACTCTTTCCAGCTCTGTTCACCGGCAATTACGAGCAGATCTGCTCCTTCTTGTGTGGCTTCTAGGCAGGCTACGTCAAACGCGAGCAAACTCAGGCGCGTGGGCACGATTATTTCGTTGTCTTCCATGCGGCTACTGTAGGTAATAGGCACTACCACATCCTGAGCCTGGGCAATTTGAATTCGCTCTGCTTCGATCATTTATTGCTATTATGACAGATTTTTATAGTAAATCTACACTATTTGCCTCTAGAAATTACTAGCATAAGCAAGTAAAATAAGACAAATGGACACACAGAAGAGGGTTCCTAATATTCCGCTGTCCGACTTCAAGCGGACC
>CAYNBU010000032.1:5098-9910 GCA_964395925.1 uncultured Candidatus Saccharibacteria bacterium | reverse complement strand
GTTCCCATAAATATCAGATTGCCGCAGGGCAGGGCATCACCTTGGCCGCTAAAGCGGTGGGGTGCTGTAATGACCTTCTTACCCAAACTTTCCAGTACCTGGCGGGCATATGGCTCTTCCGCCTGGCGCTTATTGGGGAGGGAAGACAAAACCACCGTGTCGCCGCGCACCAGCCCCCAGTTGGCAGTGTATACGCCGTCTTGGCACCCAGCTGGGGCCGGCACTTGAGTAACGGTAATACCCGCTGCTTCAAACGCAGCTTTAATGGCTAGATGTTCGTCGTTTGCTCGCTCACTATTAGTTGCCGTAGAGCCACCCATATAGGGGTTAATGGCAAACTCATGAGTGAAGTATTGCGCACTCGACATCAGAACATGTTTGTTTTGTGTGAACATACACAGATTGTAGCACCTGAACACCGGGGAGTATGAATCTGCAGGGCGCTTTTATGGGGCTTACGCGCCCATGGCGCTCGCTGACCCTGCAGATTCATACTCCCCGGTGTTCAGGCCGCACCCCCTTGCCAAAACCATACTTTTTTGCTATAATAGGCGCATGGGTCAAAAATCAAAACCAAAAGAATCAGGAATGCCCTTCAGTACACGACTTGGCCAGCGTCATGGCTCAGGCCAAGATAACGCGGTGTTCCGTATGGTTGAAGACCACGAAAAACCTCATCTGCGAAAGCCCACCGGTAAAGTCCTCAAGATTAATCACAAAACGGCCAAAGAACATCGGCCACGTCATTCAGACGAACGCGAGGCAGCCTGGCGGGGCACACTCTACAAAAAGAATAAGTACGAAATTCTCAAGCGTTTCTTGGGTGATTTTGTTCCCGAAAGTTCCTTTGTACTTGGTGAAGTGCAAGAGGGAGCGCAGAAACGTCCGGCAGAATACACCGTGCAGGCTGAAGTACCGCGCGTATCACTCAATCAGTTGTCCGAGGAACAGCGTCATGACCCTCGGCTCAAGGAGCAGCTAGTAGGCCTTATGAGCCGGCTCCGTTTTATGTATGAAGTGCTTGGCGAAGCCAACGCCCGTACACCAGATGGCGTGAGCCTGGACGGTACGGTCGACTTGGGCGGCGTATCTTCGTACGTCCGTGCTGAGCGTTTCGACCGTATGTTTACCGAGTCGGACGCGCAGGTAGTTATCGACGAAAACGCTTCTCCGAACTTACTGGTGGATCCCGAGAGTATGCGGTTGTATTGTATCGACTTTGACCAAGGTCAGTGGACCGACGGCATGACCGAAGCCAAAACACTGGCTTTCGAAATTGCCAAACAGCGCGAAGCTCAACAGGCTGCCCTAGGCGGTCTCGCAACAGCCCAAGTGCACCAGCCAGAACAACTTTCGTTTCCGCAATAAATTAGCACTCGAGGCTTGAAAGTGCCAATTACCTGAGGTACAATACGCTCACGAAACAGGAGGTATTATGGCAACATCGATCAATCCGATGCCCGATTACGTGGTGGTACAATCAGAAAAAGCGCAAACCAAGACCCGCAGCGGCCTTTATTTGCCCGACTCAGCTCAAGAAAAACCCAAAACCGCTCGCGTAGTGGCGGTTGGTGCGGCAATCGCCGACATCAAGGTGGGTGAGCAGGTTATCTACAAGAACGAGTACGAAGCAACCACCGTAAAAGTGGGCGCCGAAGAATATGTGGTGGTATTCCGTAATAACATTATCGCAACGGTCAAATAGGAGATAACAATGGCAAAAAAAGTATTTTATGACGATGACGCTCGCCGCCGGGTTCTAGCCGGTGCCGAGATTTTATACAGCGCAGTAAAAACCACCATGGGGCCAAAAGGCCGCAACGTGGTAATCAGCAAATCGTTTGGCGGCCCAACGGTCACGCACGACGGTGTAACGGTGGCAAAAGGCGTCGATTTGCCCGAAAATGACGACGAAACCCTGGGTTACAAAGTCGGTGCCGAGCTTATCAAACAAGCGGCCAACAAGATGAACGACGTCGCCGGTGACGGTACTACAACCGTGACGGTATTGACCTACCACATCTTAAACGAAGCCAACAAGCTCATCGCCGCTGGCCACAACCCCATGCAATTGCGTAAGGGGCTCGAAGCTGCCGCGCACGACGTGATCAAACAGCTGAACGGCATGGCCGAAGACATCAAGAGCAATAAAAAGCGTGTCGCCGAAGTGGCGACTATTTCGGCAGGGGACGCCGAAATCGGTAATCTCATTGCCGATGTTATCGACAAAGTCGGCAAAGACGGTGTGGTTACGGTAGAAGAAGGCCAGGGGCTCGACCTCGAGAGCGAAGTGGTCGAAGGCTTTACCTTTGACCGTGGTTTTGTGAGCGCCTACATGGTCAGCGACACCACGCGCCTCGAAGCAGTACTCGACAAGCCTGCGATTGTAATCACCGACAAAAAGATCACCAGTATCCAAGAGTTCTTACCGCTGCTCGAAAAACTGGCTCAGGCTGGCAAAAAAGACCTGCTGCTGATCGCCGAAGATGTCGAAGGCGAAGCCCTCGGCACGCTTATCCTGAACAAGCTTAAAGGTGTATTCAACACCGTAGCCGTAAAGGCTCCATCGTTTGGTGACCGCCGCAAAGACGTACTGCAAGATATTGCGGTGCTCACCGGTGCCACCGTTATCAGCGAAGAGCAGGCTATGGACTTCGAAAATGTGGACGTCGATGTTGTTGGTTCGGCCCGCCGCGTGATCGTCACTAAAGATGACACCACCATTGTAGAAGGCGCCGGAGTCGCCAAAGACGTCACGGCTCGCCTCAAGCAAATAGCCAACCAGATTACGCTGGCCAGCAGCTCATACGACAAAGAAGAGCTCGAAAAGCGCCGCGCCGCATTGGAAGGCAAGGTTGCTGTCATCAAAGTTGGTGGGGCTACCGAAACTGAAATTGAAGAGAAGAAATACCGCGTGGACGACGCTGTGGCTGCCGTAAAAGCTGCGCTGGACGAAGGTATCGTGCCGGGTGGTGGCGTCACGCTGATCAACCTGGCAGATGCTATCAAGGTTGGCAGCGACGAAGATACCGCCGCTGGCCGCCAACTGCTCAAGCGCGCGCTTGAGCAACCCTTCCGCATTTTGCTGACCAACTCTGGCTTAAATGCCGACGAGTGGCTGCCGCAAGTCCGTGCTGGCAAGGCTGGGCAGGGCGTGGATGTGAACCATCCAACCAAGCTGGTTGACCTCAAATCGAAAGGTGTTATCGACCCGGCTCGCGTCACCAAAGAAGCCATTCAAAACGCTGTTTCGATTGCCGGAACCAGCATGACCATGGGTGCACTGGTCGTCGATATTCCAGAGCCTGAAGCTCCTACAGCCCCAGCCGGTGGCGGCATGATGGGCATGTAGCTTAGTGTTCTGGGCGATCAAGCGCCTGGAATTGTTCTTCCAGAGAGGGCATCTCGATGCCAACGGCTGCGGCTAAGTCAAAATCGGGGTGCTTTTGCTGGTATTCCAAGTAATCGGTATCGCACAGAATGCCCAAGCTGTGTTCATAAACCTGCAAGCGGCTCAGCGGGTCAATGGCTGCTGCTTCTGTGGCAACTGCATGTGCGTCGGTAAGATGGTCGGGGAGTTGCTCAAGCTCTTCGGGTTCAAGCGCAGCTTGGCGTCGAAGGTTTTCGGCTCGCTGCGGCAAATCTGTCTGCAGGCGCTCCTCGTGCTGTTTGATGTACGAAACAACCTGTTCTGGGGTAACCTCGCGTTTTTGCATGATGTTTATGCGCGACACGGCGCCTTGCGCACCAGGTTGCACCGGGAACTTCGGCTGATTCTTATCGGCGACAAAGCTATCGAATATGCCGCGGATTGCTTCGGGGAAATAGGGGTTAAACTCGGTTTCGTGTTCGGCGATATCATACAACTCTTCGACGTGACTGCGGAAAGCCGCATCGGCGGCATCCTTGCTCATGTCGCTGATATCTGGCTGAGAAGTCAGTTCTTGAAACATGGCGTCGATTTGGTTTTGTGAGTATTCGGTCATAGTTTTGTTTTAGCGAACCTAGCGCTCATTATAGCATAAGCTTTATGTCAAGTCAACTCTATGGCTATTGTAAAGTGCGGGAGTTTGTACTATTGTATAGTCCATAACAGGGAGTGAGTTGCATGGGGCTATTTAACCGCACAAAACGAAGCGCAGATGACGATGCTGTGCCAGACGAAATCAAAGATTACTACCAGGCCGAGAAGCGTGATCGTATGTGGGTTGTGTGGTTCCTTTCGGCTGCGACTTTTGTGGTGACGGTATTTGTGGTGCTTGGCTTGTTCTGGGGCGGCCGTTGGGTATACCGCGAGATTAAGGGCGACGATAAAGACCAAACCGTAGCAACCCAAGAAGATGCTTCTGATCAAGAAAATATTAACTCACAGGGTACACATACCGATAGCTCAAACGATTCATCGACGCAGCAGCAAACTCCTGCAACTACTACACCTGCACAACCGCAACCGGATCCAACTCCTCAGCAAACAACTCCTACCACGACACCAACAACCGGCCCGACAACTCCCGAAGTGTTGCCGGCAACCGGCCCGTCAAGCGACGAATAATCGTTACTTGGTATCTTTTTGGGTAAAGTAGTTAATTTCGTTCACGATGTCGAGCAAAGCTTGCGCCCGGACTTTTTCGTCGGTGATCTGTTGCGCTGCGTCATGCGCTGATTTTACGAGGTCAGACGCATCGGTAGCTTGAATCATCATCATGATGGTATTAAACTTCTCGGTTGGAGTTTGGTCGAGCTGATCAACCAGTGGAGAAAGCTCTTCGAGAGCTTCTTTTTTGAGTTCGAGCAGGCTGTCGTGGTCGGGGG
>CAYNBU010000032.1:0-4998 GCA_964395925.1 uncultured Candidatus Saccharibacteria bacterium | reverse complement strand
GGTTGAGCCGTGGAGTCGGTGGCAACCGTTGGGTCGTCGGTAGGCGCTGCCGTACTATCGTCGGTACCCAAAGTTGGGTTTATTGTTGTAATGTCGTCGTCTTTTTGGTCGTCGTGGCCAAACATGCTCACCCCCTGAATTTATTAGCATTAGCGCAATATATATCTGACTATAGCACTTCATGCTACATAAGGTAAAGCGTATTGCTGAATCACCCGGGTAGTGGGGTTGGGCAGGGTCAGCGAGCGCCATGGGCGCGAAAGCCCCATAAAAGCGCCCTGCCCAACCCCACTACCCGGGTGATTCAGGCCCATAGCTATAAGCGAAATAGCCGAAGTACCGTATACTAAAAGCACAGATTAAGCGGGGGAGTTATGTTAGACGACTTAAGTTATATTCATGAACGTGACCAGCAAGACGCTTTGGGGGCGGTCGAAAAGCAGTGGCAGCAACTTGACGATGTATTTACACTGCCAGAAAACGCGCAGTTCGAAGGAGTCGACCACATTATCGTGGCTGGTATGGGCGGTTCGGCTTTAGCGGCGATGATCGTGCAGTCGTGGCCTGCGCTCAAAATCCCGCTCACCATTGTTCGTAACTACGATTTGCCGGCGTATGTGGGGCCAAAGACGTTAGTTATTGCCTCAAGTTATTCTGGTACCACCGAAGAAACACTCGAAGCGCTCAAACAGGCGGCAGCACAGCAGGCTCAAATTGCCGTGATCGCCAGTGGCGCTGCGCTTGCAGAGATTGCTAAAGACCAGGGCTATCCGGTGCTCATTTTGCCGCACTACCCGCAGCCTCGCTACGCGGTGCTTTCGAGCTTGAAGGCGTTGCTCACCATCTTGGCACGAGCCAACGCTATTGACGGCGATGCAGCTTTCGCCGAACTCGAGCAAAGCAAAACTTTCTTGCAAGCGCAAACTGCATTGTGGCGTGCAGATGTTCCAACCGCCAAAAACCCCGCCAAACAACTGGCGCAAGAACTGATTGGTAAGTCGGTGGTGGTGTACAGCGGGCCAAAATTGTACCCCGCAGCCTACAAGTGGAAGATCAGCTTCAACGAAAACGCCAAACAAGTGGCATGGGTCAATCAGTTGCCCGAATTTAGTCACAACGAATTCATTGGCTGGAGCAAACAACCGGTGGATAAGCCGTATGCAGTGATCGACCTGCGCAGTTCGTTGGAACACGAACGAGTCCAAAAACGGTTTGAAGTGACCGCCCGCATGCTTTCGGGAATGCGCCCCGAGCCGCACGTAATTACCGTCGAAGGCAATACACTCCTCGAACAACTCCTGTGGGCTTCGGCTTTTGGTGATTTTGTGTCTATCTACACTGCGCTCTTAAACGACCTTAACCCCGCACCAGTATTGTTGGTCGAATCGTTCAAAAAAGAACTCAACAAGTAGTTTAGATGGGCTTGTCTTTGAGGCCCAGCAAGTAGCCAACATAGGCAAACACCAGGTGCAGCCCAAAGAATGTCACAAAAATGACGCCAACAGTGGCTAGGCTGAGGTGTGCAAAGGGTGCAACGAACAGCAGGCCGCCAATGATGTAGTCGATCTGGTCGAACGGGAACCAGCTGGAGCCGGCCGCAATGCCCCGGCGGCGTTTAAAACCGCTCTCGACGGCGTCGCCCAACAGTGCACCAAAGCCCATGGCAACACCGAGCAAAAAGGTTACTAGGAGCGAATCATCGCGCCCATCAAGCGGGTGTAGCGCTAGAGCGGTGAGCCCGGCAATAACCGTAGCCGTAAACACGCCCCGCCAGGTTTTATTAGCGCCGAGCAGCGGTTTGCCGCGCCACTGAATGCCAAAGTCCACCGGCGTTTTCCACTTGTTAAGCACGGGTATTTTGTTAGCAAAAACAGGGGTCGCATTAGCCACGCCAGCCGGCAAAAAGAAGATAATTGCGGCGAGCCATTCGTTCATGTTCGTCTCCGTATTTTTTTATGCAGCCGATTAAGCTTGGGGTAGGTGAGCGTGGTGAACGGCGCCCGATTTGCGACCAGTTGAGCGGCCCCCAGTACCCGCAGAAAATCCTGCTGGGCGGGAAGGGTGGCCACGACGGTGTAGGTGTGGCCGACGCCTTTTGCACCATGAGCGTCGCTGCTGGCTGCCCCCGCTTTATTATGCGCCTGAGCCCAGGCCAGGGCTTTGGCAGAGCGTTTTTGCAAGAAGGCGCGGCCGTTGTGTACCTCAACAATATCAATATAGCTGACAATACTGTCGAGCGTGGCTTCTTGCAGGCCTTTGCGCACCGTTTCGAACGGATGGGGGATGTATACCAGCCCGCCCTGCTTCTTGATGGCTTTCACTGTTTGGAGCGGTGTTTGTCCCGGTTTTACCAAAGATTTTAGAAAGAGCCCGATAATTTCGCCCTCGGTGGTCATAATCTCTTCGCCCACGATAATTTTGTTGCCCAGTTCGGCATGCAATTCTTGGGCAAAGTCGACGCGGTTGTGATCGGTAACGGCAATCAGGTCCACGCGCTTGCTACTCAATAGATTGCGGTACTGGACGGCACGAATTCCGCCATCCGAAGAGGCAATTGAATGGGTATGTAAATCAACGCGCGGCATCACCGCTATTATAACCTACTTGAGGCCCCGGCGAGTACCCGGTAGCGGCCTCTGTTATACTAAGAGGTACTATGAAGAGGCGGCCACCGTTTGCCCAGAGGCGTTTGCTTACCACACTACTCTTGTCGAGTGGCGTGAGCATTGCCCTGCTGGCGGCACGTATGATCAGCACCGGCAGCAACGATTTTTGGTTCTTGGGCTGGAACTTGCTTTTAGGCTGGCTACCCCTTGGTTTTGCGTGGTGGCTGATCCGCCGGTTGCCTACTAAGCGTTGGCTTTCACTGGCAAATGTAGTGCTTACGTTATTGTGGGTGGGGTTTTTGCCGAACGCCTTTTACATCGTCAGCGATTTTATCCACCTGCGCAGCACCGGAGACATTAGCCTATTGTTTGATGTCGTGATGCTTACCTCGTTTACCTTCAACGGCTTTGTGCTGGGCTACATCAGCCTGTATATGGTGCATCAACAGTTGCGCCAGCGGCTGTCGCGAATACAGGCCGATGGTATTGCCGCCTTTGTGCTGTTGCTCTGTAGCTTTGCTATCTATCTGGGCCGATACTTACGGTGGAATAGCTGGGATATCTTGGTGAATCCGTTCGGGCTCATCTTTGATGCTTCTGAGCCGTTCGTGAACCCCAGTTCGCATCCACAGGCCTTTACCACGACCCTCATGTTCTTTGTGCTCCTCACCAGTATTTACGCAGTCAGCTTCGAACTTATAACTATCATGCGCGCTAAGCCGCGTTCCTAATCTGTTATACTAGCCCTTGATATGCAGTACTTGACCGAACTTCTCACTACCGCAGCCGACGAACTTTTTAGTTTGAGTGTCGCGCCAGAACTCACGCGCCCCGACGAACAGTTTGGCGACTTCGCCAGCAATCTGGCATTGCAGCTCGCCAAGCCGCTCAAGCAACAACCGCGCAATGTGGCCGAACAGCTCAAGAGCTACCTCGAAGCCAACAACGACGGCTCGATTGCGAGCGTCAGCATTGCTGGCCCGGGCTTTTTGAATATCTCGCTCAGCGACCAGGCATTGTGGGCTGCAGCCACAACCGAGCCAACGGCATTGCTGGCTGGCAAACGAGTGTTGCTTGAATATTCCTGCCCCAATGCCTTTAAAGAGCTGCATACGGGGCACTTATACAACACCATTCTTGGCGACACACTGAGCCGCTTGGCCGAAGGTAGCGGGGCAGCAGTCTACCGTGCTAACTTTGGCGGTGATGTGGGCTTGCACGTCGCCCGGGCCTTGTGGGGAGTCCGCAAGGAGCTTGGCGGCGACAATCCCCAGAAACTGGCCGAAATCCCTGCTGGCAAGCGTTCAAACTGGATCAGTAAAGCTTACGTAGCTGGTGCTTCAGCTGACCAAGAAGGCTCAGAGGCTGCCCAAGAGATTAGAGAGCTAAACCAAGCGGTGTACGCCTTTCATGCTGATGACGACCATCAAAGCTCACTAGCCCAGATCTACTGGACCTGCCGCGAATGGAGCTACGACTACTTCAAAAACTTCTATGAACAGCTCCAGGCCGCACCGTTCGACAAGTACTATCCTGAGTCTGCCACCACACCTCCGGGCGTCGCGCTGGTTGAAGAAAACACCGGCACCGTATTCGAAGAAAGCCAAGGCGCCATCGTGTTCAAGGGCGAAGAGTACGGCGTGCACACCCGGGTATTTATTACTTCGGGCGGCTTGCCAACCTACGAAACCAAAGACCTGGGCGTCATCATGACTGAGGTGCAAGATTTTCCGTACGATAAGCGCTTGGTGCTCACCGGTAACGACCAATCCGAGTACATGAAGGTTGTTTTTGCAGCGTTGCAGCAGATCGACGAAGACCTGGCTGCCAAACAAACGCATCTGGCCAACGGCACGGTTCGTTTTGGCGATGGTAAAAAGATGAGTTCGCGCCTGGGCAATGTCGCTCGCGCTGTAGACGTTTTGGATGCCGTGCGCAACGCCGTGCAAGCCGATACCGACGAACTGCGCGAGCAAATCACCCTTGGGGCAGTGAAGTACACCTTCCTCAAACAGCGCTTAGGCGGTGATATTGCCTTCGATATCGACGAATCAGTTAGTCTACAGGGTAACAGCGGCCCATATTTGCAGTACGCTTACGCTCGCGCCTGTTCGATTTTGGCTAAAGCCTCTGGCACCACCGACTTGGCAAAAGTCGAGTTCACCGATGGCGAGCGCAGCCTGGTACGCAAACTTGGCGAATACGCTGCCGTGGTCGAGCAAGCCACAACCGAGCACATGCCGCATCACATCTGTACCTACTTGTACGAACTGGCGCAAGTGTTTAACCGCTTCTACGAACACAACCGTATCATCGGCGACGAACGCGAAACTACGCGCCTCACGTTGGTAAATCACTATGCTCGCACGTTGCATGCTGGCCTCACGCTGCT
>CAYNBU010000031.1:0-10162 GCA_964395925.1 uncultured Candidatus Saccharibacteria bacterium | reverse complement strand
ACTTGAGCGTTTTATACATGTCCGAATCTAAATAGAGCGTTGCTTTTGTCGTCATATTACCATTTTACTGTCATGACGTCATGCTGTCAACCGTGTTACGATACGAGTCTTGACGATGTAATCTAATATGTATACACTAGACTATATGAAAACTGCAACGGTAAACTTTAAGACTGACGACGCAACCAAGGCAAAGGCTCAGGCTGTGGCCAAGAGTATCGGTATTCCTTTGAGCAATTTGCTTAACGCCTACCTCTATGAGCTGGCGTCCACCGGCAGCGTCCACTTCACTGCTTCGGAGCCAATGACTAAAAAGATGGAGCTCCTCATTACCGAGGCAGAGAAAGAAATTGCAGCAGGCCAAGTCAGTGGCCCATTCGAAACGCTCGAAGAAATGTTTGAGCACCTGGATAGCCTGTAATGGTTATCAAAACCACCAAAACTTTCGATAAACAATACGCCAAGCTCAATGCCAAGGTAAAAACATCCTTTAAAGCGCGAATCGAAACATTCAAAGCGAACCCGTTTGACGCACGGCTCCGCAACCACGCCCTAAAGGGCAAGTACCTGGGCTACCGGAGCATCGATATAACCGGAGACGTACGGGCTTTATACACCATCAAGGGCGACACAGTTATTATCTTTGGCTTTATTGGTACGCACAGCCAGCTGTACTGAAGCTTCTGAGGCCATAGAACCAGCGCTCTACAGATTAGCCCACATAAAAAGCCCTAGACAAGCTAAGGCATTTTATGTGGTGTACCCGACAGGATTCGAACCTACGACCTTCGGCTCCGCAAGCCGACGCTCTATCCAGCTGAGCTACGGGTACACAGTATCTTAAGGGCGCTGGGCGCTTAAGCAACAGGGGTAATCCTACCATACTCTGCCCTTTTACGCCAGTCTTTTCTGTACCCCGGGTGATACAATAGCGGTACTCGTGGACAGCGATACACTATTTTCGGCTCCCAAGCGCTCGAAACTCCCGCTGCTGGTAGTAGTTGGGCTCGGCACGCTGACAGCCACAATTTTGTGGCTGTTTTGGCTGAGTTTTCAGGCACCGCCTCCTCCAAGCGCGGTTCCAGGGGTCGCTACCACCCAAGGCAACCCGCCCGCTACAGTTAGGCTGCCACTCCTCTCCCCTAACCTACTGCCCGTGCCGGTTCCTCCGCCTGACCCAGCTCCAGTAGTGTTGCGCATCCCAACCGACCAGCCGGTGGTCTTCGTAACGATCGACGACGGCGTTTGGCACCCCTCAGAGGGCGCTCAGTACATTATTCAGCACAAGATCCCTATCAGTGCCTTTCTGACCACCAGCATGGTTGGAAGGGACCCTGGATACTTCACGGTGCTTCAGCAGCATGGCGCGAGCATTGCCAACCACACCGTGACGCATCCGCATATGGATCGCCTCACCTATACCGACCAACGCGACCAGATTTGCGGCGCTTCTGAGCAGCTCCAGCGCTGGTACGGCGTGAGCCCCACATTATTTCGCCCGCCATATGGCGAATACAACGTGCGAACCCGCCAGGCGGCTGCTTCGTGCGGCATTAAGTGGGTGGTGTTGTGGAGTGCGGTGCTCGACCGCGGCAAGCTCGACTACCAGTTCAAGCCCGGCCACCTGCGGCCCGGCGATATCGTGCTGCTGCATTTTCGCCCCGAGCTCAAGCATGACCTCGAAGTACTGATGCGTGCCGCCCAAGCCCAAGGCCTGCAACTCGCCCAATTACAAGACTACCTCCCCTAATATCTGCTACAATGACCCCTGGCGAGGAGAGGTGCAGGAGTGGTTGAACTGGACTGTCTCGAAAACAGTTGTGCCGGGCAACCGGTACCGAGGGTTCGAATCCCTCTCTCTCCGCCAATTGTATTGACAATAGATGTACAACTTTGTACAATGTTTAGTATGGCTTTTGAGATATCTTTCAACGAAGTAAAGAATCAATTACTCAAAGCCACTCGCGGTATCGGGTTTGATGACATTAAAGATCTGCTGGGGAGTAGTGATCTGTTAGCAAACATCGTTCACCCCAGTCAGAGGTACCCGCACCAACACGTATATGTGGTCAAACGAGGCGACACTGTCTATGCGGTTCCATACGTTATAAATACCCAAAAAGGTGAAATATTCTTAAAAACGATATATCCCAGCAGAGCGTTAAAGCGAAAGTACATGAAAGGAGAAGACTCATGAAAAACCTCATTCTCGACAAAGAGGAACAGGCACTTGAGGATGCGCTGGAGCGTGGCGAATTCGAAGAGCTACCCAACCTCGAAGATACAAGAAAAATGCTACAAGAAGCAGCCCAGCGCTACACCGAGCTTCATACCACCAAGCCTGTTACCTTGCGCATCAACCAACTCGACCTCATTAAGATTAAGGCAAAAGCAAAACGTAGCAACATACCGTATCAGACGCTTCTTGGAGCCGTATTGCACGATTTTGCCGACAGTAAAAAAGAAGTAAAACTACATCAGTAGTTACTAATCGGCTGTCGGTCTGTGAGCTAGCCAAGATGTCTATTAAAACCACTCTTGTACGAGGATGATATGCCTTTCGAGCATGGTTGTGTTGTAGCGTTCCGCCATTTTCAAAACGTAGCGTATACTAAAGCATATGTCAGGAATAATAGTCGGATTATTACTCGGAGCAGGTGTCGCAGGCTGGATTTACGCCCAGGTTATGAAGCGCACCGGCAACAACACCAAGCAGTCGCTCATTGCGGCCGCTTTGGTAGGTTTCATCGCCTTTTTGGTGACCTGGAGCGTCTTTGTTATGGTAAGCTAGCCATTTAGTACCAATTTTCGTGCAAAAACTGGTATCATGAGGGCATGAATAGTGGGGTGGACGAAAAAAGTCTTGGTTTGCGCGTGCAAGCGATGCGTAAGCGTGCCGGGCTCACGCAACAGGAACTCTGCCAGAAGGCCAATCTCGCCTACTCTACTCTTACTAAAATCGAGCGCGGGGCTATTAAGTCGCCGTCGATCTTCACTATCCAGAGTATTGCCGGCATCTTGGGTGTTTCGCTGGATGAGCTGGTCGGATCCCCCACTGCCACTGCAAAAACCGCAAAACGTGTGTCCCGCAGCGGCGTACGCTTTGTATATTTTGATATTAATGGCTGCCTGGTGCGGTTCTTCCAGCAGGCCTTTACCCGCCTGGCGAACGATACTGGTGCAGCCATCGAACAGATCGAAACCGCTTTTTGGCATTATAACGATGCGGTGTGCCGCGGCGAGCTGAGCGTGGCCGAGTTTAATAAAGTCTTTGCCCAGCAACTGGGTGTCGAAACTGTCGACTGGGAAAACTACTACCTCGAGGCGGTAGAGCCCATCAAACCCATGCAAGAACTCCTGCCCTGGGCAGTTGAACACTACGAAACCGGCCTGCTCAGCAACATCATGCCGGGTTTTATTACGGCGCTGCAGGCGGCGCACAAGATCCCCACGCTCCCCTACACCCAGATTATCGATTCATCAGAGGTCAAGGCTATTAAACCCGAGGCCAAGATTTACGAAATCGCCCAGGCTCGCGCCGGCGTACAGCCCAGCGAAATCCTGTTTGTCGACGACAGCCGCACCAACCTGATGGCCGCCGAGCGCTTGGGCTGGCGGGTGCTGTGGTTCGACGACTATCGACCCGAACAGAGTGTGGCCAATATCCGCCAGGCACTCGAATTCTAAAGAGTTACGTTACTTTTCGGTGACGTTGGTAGTACTCGTCAACATTGGTTAACGGAGGCGTTGAGGGCTTAATTAGACTGCTCGCCCAGGCGCTTAACTCAGCAATATTCTTCATAGGTAGCATTGTACCAAAATAAACCAATTAAACATGTTCTAAAGGTCTTTGAAGCGCTGGTATTCAGCGCTGATGGTCGTAAGCAATGCTCTAGCGTCGGCCAACTGGTCTTGCGTCTGTTTGACCACTGCCTTCGGCGCGTTATCCACGTAGCTCTTGTTGGCTAGGCGACCCTGAAGTTGCTTAATCACCTGCTCTTGCTGCTTTTTCTGGTTGGCCAGCTCGGCGGCATGGGCTTTGGCGGCTTTGGTGCTCACGGCGAGCCAGCAGTCTTCGGTGGTTTGCACCAGGCGTACGCCTTCTTCGGTTTCGGCGGCCTTTACCACCCCGTTGATACGGGTCAGTTGAGCAATTAACTCACTGTGCTTGGCCAGGAATTTTGAGTCGTTGTAATGCAGCTCAACATCGCGGGTTTTAAGCGAAGATGTAATAGCACGAACTTCGGTAACAATCGCTTTAGTCGTTTCGAAGGTGGCAACCTGATCTTCTTTGGCGTTCGGAACCTTCGGCCAGCTACTGGTAGCCAAAATACTGTCGGGCTCCCACGCAAGTGTCTGCCAAATAGTTTCGGTCAAAAACGGCGCAAAAGGATGAGCCATTTGTAGGATAGTTTGCAGGCTGTAGGCCAATATCGAGGGGTTCAGTGCGCTTTTCGAGGCTTCGATGTACCAGTCAGCCACATCGTCCCAAACCAGGTGGTACAGGGCTTCGTAGGCCTCCGCGAGGCGATAGTCATCAAGATACTCTCCTATGACCTCTGTAGATTGTTGTAACTTGTGCAACACCCAGTGATCGGCAGGAGTTTGCGGCTGCGGTTTGATGTTCAGGTGAGCATCGTCGCCCAGGCGATCTTCGATAAAGCGAGCCATGTTCCACAGCTTGTTACAGAAGTTACGAGCACCTACCAAACGGCTTTCGTCGTACGGCTGGTTATTACCGGGGGTCTGGCCGGCGATCATGCCCATGCGGAAGGCGTCTGAGCCAAACTGCTCGATCTTCTCCATAGGGTCAACTACGTTGCCCTTACTCTTACTCATTTTAGCACCGTGCTGGTCGAGTACCAGGCCGTGCAGATACACATTCTTAAACGGTACTTCGCCGGTGACATACAAGCCGAACATCAACATACGGCTGACCCACGGATACAAAATATCAGCGCCGGTTTCCATGACGCTCAAGGGGTAGAACTCGGTAAAATCATCGCCGTTCGGGAAGTCGAGCGTGGCATATGGCCAACTCGAACTGCTGAACCAGGTGTCGAATACGTCGGGGTCGCGGCGGTATGTTTTACCGTCGATTTCGAGCAGTTCTTGGTCGACTTGGTCGTTGAACACCCAGTCGTCGGGGTCGTTTACGTTCTGGAAAGCTGGGATCGGAATACCCCAGGCAATTTGGCGGCTGATATTCCAGTCGCGCAGGCCTTCCAAGTATGTAATGAGCTGGGTGCGCTTGGCATCGGGGTAAAAGGTAATCTCCCCTTTTTTGAGTGCTTTAAGGGCTGGTTTTACCAGAGGTTGCATGTCGACAAACCACTGGTCGCGGAGCAGTGGTTCGATCACCGTGCCGCACTTGTAGCAGTGGCTGACGTTATGTTCGATATCTTCGATTTTAGTGATGAAGCTATCGGCTTCGAGGTCTTTTACCACCGCTTTGCGGGCATCAACCACTGTGAGGCCGCGGTAGGCTTCGGGTACGTCGGCAGTCATCTTACCTTCGTGGTCAATCACGGTGATGAACGGCAGGTCGTGGCGCTGCGCAACGTCGTAGTCGTTAGGGTCGTGAGCCGGTGTAATCTTAACGGCGCCAGTACCGAACTCGCGGTCGACCATGTCGTCGGCAACGATCGGGATTTCACGGTGCGTCAGCGGTAGTTTCACGGTTTTGCCGATGAACTTCTTGTAGCGCGGGTCTTTCGGGTGGACGGCTACGGCGGTGTCACCGAGCATGGTTTCAGGCCGGGTAGTAGCCACCACCACTTCCCCGCTACCGTCTACCAGCGGATAGCGAATGTGCCACAAGTGACCTTTTGTTTCTTTGTGGACTACTTCGATGTCGGCAAAAGCTGTGCCATGGAAGGTACAGAAGTTAACCAGGCGGTTCCCGCGGTAAATGAGCCCATCGTTCCACATCTGTTGGAAGGTTTCATATGCGCGGTTGACGATCTTTTCGTCGAGGGTAAAGACGTAGCGGCTCCAGTCCAGGCCAGCGCCCAGCATACGGAACTGCCGCTGGTAGTTGTCGCGGTTTTGACCCACGAACTCATAAATTTGGTCGTACAACTGTTCTCGGGTGAAATCGAACCGGCTCTTCCCTTCTTTGGCGAGCTGTTTTTCGTATACCACTTGGGTTTCGAATCCGGCGTGGTCGGCCCCTGGCAGCAGGAGTGCCGCCTCCCCTTTTAAGCGGTGGTACCGTACCAAAATGTCTTCAATAGCCAGCGTTAAGCCGTGCCCCAGGTGTAAGTTGCCGTTGGCGTTGGGCGGCGGGATGACAATGCTAAAACTCTGCTTACTGCCCCGATGTTTTGGCACAAAAGCCCCGACCTCTTCCCAGAGGGTGTAGATGGTTGATTCATATTCTTTTGCTTCGTAAGTCTTTGATAATTTCATAGGCGATTCCCAAGTCCGATTTCTCGATCTCCCCCAGCATACCACATCTGTTAGCAGGAGGGAATTACACCGCAAATTAATCAGGTTCATATGAACAAATATTACAACACTCTTAAACAAGGCTCACTTTGTAAGAAAACCCTCCGTAAGAACGTCATAAGTGGTGAAATTTAAAACAGAACGTGCAGGCCTGCAATCGTTCCTTTTCCCATGTTTGTTTTCGCTTTTAAGCATAGCACCGCGCACACGCCCCCACAACATTGACAGGCATAAGAACTAATGTCGTAATACTTACATCGACAGATGAGGGGCAATAGCCAGAGAATAGGGGTCGGCTTTCGGTCGATCGTTCATGGCAGCAAAACAACCCAAGGTGGCGATCATGGCGCCGTTATCGGTGCACAGTTTTGGGTCGGTGTAGGCAATAACAGGGCCATTAACAGCGGCCAAGCGCTTGGCAAGCTGCTTGCGCAACTCGGGGCTGGCAGCTACACCACCGGCAATTACCACGCTGGCGGGCTTAAATTCTTCGTAGGCCAAAATTGCCTTGTCGACCACCGTTTCTACGGCGATACGCTGGAAGCTGGCTGCAACATCGGCCTTCTGAGCCTCGCTGAGCAGCTCTGCAAGCTTGAAAGAAGGGAAGGTGTGGTCTTTTCCGCATAGTTCTTGAACGGCCCTTAAAACGGCTGTTTTGGGCCCAGAAAAGCTAAAGTCGTATTTGGCTTGGAGCTTGGCCTTGGGAAACTCAAAGGCATGCGAGTCGCCATGTGCCGCGGCTTTGCCGATACTTGGCCCGCCAGGGTAGGGGAGCCCTAAGATTTTAGCTACTTTGTCGAAGGCTTCGCCGATGGCGTCGTCGTGAGTTTGGCCGAGCAGGGTGTAGTCAAAGTGGTCGCGGAAGAGTACCAGTTGGCTGTGCCCGCCACTCACGATCAAGGCCAACAGCGGGAATTTTGGCTGTTCAGCAGGCAACACGTAGCCGGGCAGGGAAGTGCTGGTAAGGAAGTTAGCATATACATGTCCCTCCACATGATTGCAGGCGTACAGGGGTTTGTTTTTAGCGATTGCCAAGGTGCGAGCGGTCATCACGCCCACCAGCAGGCAACCACCCAAGCCCGCGCCGTAGGTGACGGCAATGCCGTCGATGTCATCCCACGTGCACTCAGCTTCGTCCAGAGCTTGCTCGATAACAGGGGTAATAACCTCAATATGGCTGCGCGCTGCGATTTCAGGTACCACGCCACCGTACTTCACATGTTCGTGCATACTGCTGGCTACCACGTTACTCAGCAGCCGGTGCCCATCTTCGACCACTGCGGCCGCCGTTTCGTCGCAGCTCGACTCAATACCTACAATCTTCATCTGTTACAGGGTACCGGTTCTAGAGGTTAAAGGCAACAAGCTAAGCAATGAGTTGAGCACGGCCGCCCGACTGGTTGGCGAGCTTTTTATCAAATGTATACAGCGGCACGGCATCGTTAAGCTCTGCTTGTATTGCCAGGCAACAATCAATAAACGACAGCGCCGGATGCGTTGCGTACAGTGGTAAAGCCTGTTCAAACAGGCCTCGGTTGCAGCTAATGTTCGGCAATCGTAGCAGGAATTCAAGCCGTTCGACAGTCTCGGCACGAGTAAGCCCATAGAGTTTATCTGTTACAAAACAGAATTCACTGATGGCTAAGTCGCTCACGCGGAAGGTAAAGGGTTGCCGAATGAGCTCCCGAGCTTGCTGGGCTTGCTTGGGAACGTCTTCGATGAGCAACCGAAGGAGCACGTTTGTATCAAGAGAAACTGTTTTCACAGCGATCTCTTATATCGTTCTACAGCAGCATCAGCCCAAGCTTCATCAATAGCCTTATCCAACTCTTCATCTGATAACGGCTTAATGCCGTTGCGCTTGAGAATCGCTTGGTTCTTCTTCTGTAGTTCGTCCCAACTCATCGTGGGCTTGATAGTAATGCCCTGTTTTGCAGATGCTTCGGTGAAACTTACGGTATCACCTGGCTTGAGGTGAAACTTTTTACGTAGTTCCGCAGGCACCGTAACGGTTCCTTTACTCGTCATAACAGATATGTATTGCATGTATTACAGTATAACTTAGGTATTACATAAAATCAAGGTAATACCTTTGCAAAAGAAACGTGGGCGAGTGATACGCTATACTTGAGATCATGAGTTTTAGAAGTACCGTCAAAAAAGTTATTCCAAAGCAAACCTTTAAGAAGATCGAGCCAATGGGCCACCTCGGGGAGGCCGTGGTCTTTAATGTTAAGAATGGCTTCCCGGGGCGTGGGCTGAACGTCATCGGTGTTACCGGTACAAATGGCAAGACCAGCACCTGTTTTTTAATCCATAAAATGCTTACAAACGCTGGCATTAAGGCCGGTCTGATGACCACCGTGGCGTACGGAGTAGGTGAGGATATTAAGCCACAATTGGAGCACATGACCACCGTTTCAGTACCATTGTTACATAGGCGTATTACACAAATGAAAACCGCTGGAGTTGAGTGGCTGGTGTTTGAGGTTACCTCGAACGCCTTGGCCCAGCACCGCGTATGGGGCGTTCCGTTTTCCATCGGTGTGTTTACCAACCTGACGCACGAGCACCTCGACTACCACGGCACCTTCCAAAACTACCGTGACGCCAAGCTCAAACTCTTTAAACTGGTCAATAAAAATCGTAAAGGCCTGCAAATGGGCATTGCCAATGCCGAAGACCCAAACGGTGCGCTGTTTGCTTCGGCTGTGAAGAATCCGGTGTTATACGGTATCAAAAAAGGTGATCTTCAAGCTAAAAACGTCAAGCTGACTCCGGCGGGTAGCACCTACACGGCGGTGATTGGCCAAGATTCGTACAATATTACCTGCCATTTACCCGGGAGCTTTAACGTCAGTAACTCTTTGGCGGCAGTGGCCGTGGGTCGGGCAGTTGGCCTAACCAAGCAGCAAATTGAACAGGGAATCGCTGCACTAGAAGGAGTAGAAGGCCGCATGACCCGTGTGGATGAAGGCCAAAACTTCGATGTCATCGTCGACTATGCTCATACACCGGATAGCTTCGAGAAGCTGCTCAAAGACCTCAAACCAGTGGTAAAAGGCAAGCTTATCGTGCTGTTCGGTTCAGCTGGGCGGCGCGACGAAAACAAACGTGCCGTACAGGGTAACCTGGCCGGGAAATACGCCGACGAAGTAGTGGTGACCGAAGAGGACGACCGCGATATCGACGGCTTAGAGATCATGGATCAGATCGCTGCCGGTGCCGAAAAAGCCGGTAAGAAACGTGAAAAAGACCTGTTTTTGGTGCATGACCGTACTAGAGCGATCAATTTTGCTATCGGTAAGGCTCGCAAGGGTGACACAGTGCTGCTCCTCGGTAAAGGTCATGAAAAAGACATCTTACGCAACGGCCCGCGTGCAGCCGAACTGCGCCACTTACAGCAGGACGACCACAACCCCGACCGCGTGGTGGAGCACGCGTGGGACGAGATCGGCACGGCACGCAAAGCTGCCAAAAAAGTTGCTAAAGGGTAAGGCTCACACAGCGAATAAACCCGCCACCTTTGGCGAGTTCAGTCACGTTTGGGGTAATAACAGCCAGGCCGCGAGCCTCAAGTGCTGCCTGCAAGTGTGGCGCACGGTTGCTCATGATCACCGTTTCACCGGTCGATACTAAGTTACAGGCAAACCCCTGGGTGGCTTCTTCAAAAGAAACTTCGATTTTTTCGAGGCTCAATTCACGGATTTTA
>CAYNBU010000030.1:2655-10433 GCA_964395925.1 uncultured Candidatus Saccharibacteria bacterium | reverse complement strand
TCTACGGTTTCACGGAGAGATTCAGGAGTGAGTTCTGGGGGTGGGGTTTCGGCAGCAGCATTAACAGCAAGAGATCCAGTTGCTTCCGCAACAAGATTAAACTGTTCTACTAGCCCAGCGTCAAACTCGGCAAGTTCGGCTTGTGGAACTGTACCTCTAATTGCTTGTACGGCCTCTAAAGCGTTTTGTGCGTCCATAGTTACTCTAAAACTCCTTACCTCTAACTAAATGCTAGAAATTATGCTTATTATACTACTTTCGTTTATAATGTCAACAACGCTGCTCAAATCGTTAGTTAGAGTACTTCTCTGGCACATCAGTTAGCCGTAGAGTTTCTGTTGTCGCGTCATCCACTCGCGTCCAGATAGCCTCATTATCTTTCGTCTTTGCTAGTGTCTGTCGGTTCGTAACTAAAAACTGGTAGTCATGGCTCAGACTGTCGTATATACGTCGTAAGTAGCGTTGCACTCGGCGCTGTAGGGTCGGATTGTCGCAGACTAGTAGGAATGGGGGCGTATCGCAGCCCGTAAAGTATTCTTGCCAGGTTTCTTCATCGGTATATTCGATAAGGTTCTGGATACGCTTACGATAGACCCAAAATGGCACACTATCGTGCCAGACTTCAACGAAGAAGCCAACAAACGTGTACTTTTCAAAGTCGACTGATATACCGTCCAGGTACCCATCTGGCAGAGGTTTGGGGTAGAAATCGGTCATAGCCTCAAAGTTATCACTGCCGTCCCAGTTTCGCTCGTATTCAATGCGGGATATGTACATGGTGTCTGTTTTGGTATGGAACTGCACTTCATCCAAGACGTCTTTGTATATGCGCTTCAGCTCGTTTGCGACATCACCAATAGCTATATTGTGGTCAATGAAACGTTGCGAAGCGGTCGAGTCTTTACGCATCAGCCTCAGCGCTTTGGTGTCAGCGTAGCCTTTAATAATCTCTATGCCATCAGGAAGCAGAAAATAGCTAGCGTACCGGCCGAGTAGCTTATCGTCATTGTTATATCTACGTCCAATATATCGTTTGTCTAATAACGTATTTAATCGTTGCTGTGCTTGCTGTATTTGTTTTTTATCTAAGAATCTCTGAACTTGCTTTGTCGTCACAAATCTAAACGAATATATGAATAATAAGATATCAAATTGTTGTTTTGTTAGCCTAGTCTGTGTACCCATAGTGACACCCTCACATTACTCTGTAAGCTACCACCATCCACTCACGCTACTACCCACTATAGAGCGAGAAGAAAGAAAAGAAAATAGTCTACTTTATTTATAAAGAAAAAAGGAGTAGAAAAATGTGTATTTATATCTGTTAGCTAAAGAGCTTAGTAATGCACAGGTTAAATTATTAGTGGTTTGTTAAAGCCCTATACAAGAGTCGTTTATTGCAGCCCGAAAACCACTGATTAAAGCGTTCGCTATCTTTGAGTGCACGAGTGTTGTAACGGTACGTATGCTCATCTACGTACTTGTTGAGATGGCCGGCAGATATATGCGTATAGGTACCTTTAATGGAACGTTTCATGAGGTTCCAAAAGCCGTCGATAGTCGTGGTGGATACGGCACCACGGGCGTACTCGTCATCACTGTGATTAACTGACTCATGCAAGAACTCGAACTTGGCGCGATGGTATATACGGCTTTCGTCGGTGTGCAAAACAGCACCTTGTTTAAGCTGGGCACGCAGGAACGGCATGGCGACAGTAGCGTCTGCATGCTTAGTAGCAAAAGCCCTAATTTGGCCGACGTCCTTTTTCTTCTCCACGACACCAATAACAGCCGACTTGTTACTAAAGCGTCCGCGTTTTTCGCTGGCTTTGCCACCAATGTAGGTTTCATCGGCCTCTACGGGGTCATCGAGTTTATCAAAGCCACCGTAGGCCATAGCAGCCCGAATGCGATGATCCATAAACCAGGCTGTCTTTTGCGTTACGCCAAGTGCTCGAGCGATTTCGTAGGAGCTCACGCCGTTCTTGGCGTTGACGATCATCCAGACGGCTGGCAACCATTTATCTAAACCGAGTGGACTATCTTCAAAGATAGTCCCAACTTTAACGGAGAACTGACGCTTAGGGTGTCGAGACTTACACTGAAAACGTTGCTGACTCTTGAGATAACTGACATCTATACGGCCACAGGTGGGACAGATAGCCCCGTTCGGCCAGCGAAGCGTAGTCATATATGAGATACAGCGCTCTGGGTCAGAGAAGTACCGAACTGCTTCAATGAGGGTAGTTGGGTAGTGCATATCTCCAGTGTACACCCCTGTTATTGATTAGTCAAGTATATTAGTGCTAACCATAACCTCTTGACAAGTGTGATACAATTAGGGTATAATTAATACTCATGCACGTAGAAAGTCACTCTTCTATATCCCCAGAGTCCGGCCCGCTTCGCCAGGATTCTATTGAGGCGTTGCGCCTCATGCAGTGGCCAATCGAAGCATATGAGGTTCAATCTTACGAGGTTGAGTCGTTCATAAAAGCAACATCTGAAGACCTCACTGCTTTGGTTAAACGAGTATCGCCAACGAAACCCGCAGCTACTGATGGTGACTCTACCGGTCGTCTGATAAGTGAAATAGCCGGCTGGGGGCAGCTCGAAGAAGAGGACGAATTCTTTCTTGGCGAGGTAATTGCCATGGGTCAGAGCATTCGAGCGCGATATTCTAATGAGCCATTTACCTCCGAGGAACAAGAGATTTTTGATCACGCCCTTTCAGAGGCAGAAATCGCAAAAGACGTGTTCTACCATACAAACTTAGCACTCGTCGTTGACCGCGCTAAAGCAATACCACGACCAGAGGGTGTTGAAATTACCGAAGCGGTTGCAGAGGGAACTTTCGGGCTCAGTGCAGCGATTGACAGATTTGATCATACCCGGGGGTATAAATTCTCGACATACGCCTACAAATACATCGAGGAGGCAATCAAAAGGGGCATAAATAAGAGCCGTCCAATCGCAATCCCGCGATATGCTCAAAATAGTGCTGCCAGCGAGGCTTGGCTTCGGGCAAAGGGCACAGACGTCGAACAGTTGACTCGCAACGTAGAGCGGGCGAAAAGGATCGGCTCGCTGCAAGAACCCGTTGGAGACGATAACACTGCGACGCTTCAAGACTTTATTCCCGACCGAAACACCTCTGTTGAAGATGAAGCTACGACGGCGGCAATCCTCGAAGGAGTAAAACGTGTCGCCAATATGTATCTCACTGGCAGACGCCAAAGAAGCTATCTGCAACGTTACGGACTCATTGATGGAGCCCAAATGAGCGTTCGAGAGATCGCTGCACAAGAAGGCGTTACCGAAGCAGCAATCAAAATGCATCTGAAAAAGGCCAAAGAAATACTCGAACCTCACCTCGAACAATTCCGAGAAATGCTCTAGACAACAGAGGTAATAAGTAGTATAATTCGGGCGTTACGCACGTTCATCGGATGCTTCACCGATGTACTAATAAGGAGAACACCATGGCAGGACGCCAAGTAAAAGCAAATCTTAAGATGAAAATCCCTGCCGGCAAAGCCAGCGCAGCGCCTCCCGTAGGTAGTACGCTTGGTCAGTACGGCGTAAACATGATGGATTTTATTCAGCCGTTTAACGACGCAACCAAAGAAATGCGCGGTATCGTAACCGCTCATATCACTATCTATGATGATCGCAGTATGGAATTTCGCGTTGTAGGCGCGCCGACCGATGACTTGATCCGTGAAAAACTGGGGATCAAGAAGGGTTCTGGCAAACCAAACAGCGAGAAACTCGAGAAGAAATTAACAGATGCGCAGCTTACCGAAATCGCCGAAGCAAAAGCAGCCGATATGAACGCCGAAGACGTTGAAGCCATCAAGAAGATGGTTGCCGGTACAGCACGCAGCATGGGTGTGGAGATCGCAGGATAACACTATGGCTCACATTGTAGATTCAGCCGAAGCTCAAGCACCACTCCAAGATATGGAGATGGTGGTTCTAGAGAGCGTTGACCAAGTCCCAGATTGGGTTAACGAAGTCGCCCCAGGTACGTTCCCGTTAGGGTTCGAAGCAGAAGGTAAGTACGTACGCCAAGACGTCGTAGACCTCCTAAAGGGTGCTGTGGAGCACTCTGGCTGGCTCGTCATAAAGTGTATTCCGGATAACGAGATCATAGGGCAAGCGCAGCTTGCAGGCGCTGATCCAGCCGAACATGCTCCAGCCAAGCTCGATGTACGAACGGGCGAATATACCTACGCTGGTGTCGCATTGTAAGTAATCATAATTTAAGTTTGTGGGAGTTCGAACAGAACGTTAGCACCACGAAAGGATAATCATCATGGCAGAAGCCAAGAAAACCACTAAAAAAGCCGAAAAAGAGAAAGAAATTCTCGAAGAGATTAAAGCTGCCGATGCAGCCGTCGTCGAAAAAGAGGCTGAAGAGATTGTAGAAGCAGCAGCCGAAGAAACTGCCAGCGAAGAAGACGCAAAGACTGCTAAAGCCGGTAAGCGCAGCGCCAAAGCACTCAAAGAAGCCGAAGCGAAGGCCGAAAAAGAAGAACGCAAGGCCAGCGGCGAAGAAGCCGAAAAGCCAAAGCAAAAGCAGAACCCACCGCGCACCCAGCTTGAACGCCGTGGTAAGAACTACCGCAAGCTTGCTGAACAAATTGATAAAACGAAAGAATATAGCCTGGCAGAGGCACTCGACCTTGCCGTCAAGACTAATCCTGCTAAGTTTGACGCAACGGTTGAACTGCACGTTAACCTGGGCGTTGACCCTCGTCACGCCGACCAAAACATCCGTGACATGGTTGTGCTACCTGCCGGAACCGGCAAAACTGTCCGTATCGCCGTATTTGCAGAAGCAGAAGGCGCTGCAGCAGCCCTCAAAGCTGGTGCCGACATCGCCGGTGAAGAAGAAGTTACCAAGCTGCTCGACAAGGGCAACTTTGACTTCGACGTACTGATCGCACAACCAACTCAGATGGCTAAACTCGGCAAGTACGCTCGTGTCCTGGGGCCAAAAGGCCTTATGCCGAATCCTAAGAGCGGCACGGTAAATGCTGATGTCGCCAAAGCGGTGACCGAAGCCAAGGCTGGCCGTGTCGAATTCCGCGTAGACAGTACTGGTATCGTACATCTTGGTATTGGTAAGGTAAGTTTTGGTAAAGACAAGCTTTCGCAGAATGCAAAAGCTGTTCTGAGCAGCATCAAGGCCGCTAAACCTGCTTCACTTAAAGGTGTATATGTAAAAGCTCTGTACGTCACCACAAGCATGGGCCCAAGTATCACCGTTCTTTCTAGCGAGGTATAAGCACTGTTATGACCGCTAACCGTTCGCGCAAACAGCATGTACAGTATGTTCGCTATAACCGGGGCCTCAAAAAGGACCCCGCAAAGTGCGTATTCTGTATCATTAAATCAACCGATTCGCAGTTTGTTCGTGAAACAGATAATTTTTGGGTGGTATATAACATCTATCCGTATTCGATCTGGGACGACATGAAAGTGCTCGACCACCTCATGCTGATCCCCAAAACACACACCGATAACCTAGCCAGTCTTTCTAAAGACGCCTCTGTAGAATACGTGCAGCTCATTAGTGAGTACGAAGCTAAGGGCTACGGCATCTGGGCGCGCCCGGTTGGTTCTACTGCTAAGTCGATCGAGCATCAGCACACGCACTTCATTAAAGGCAATGGCAAACGCGGGAAATTCTTGCTTTACAGTTCAAAACCCTACACTCGGGTTCGTTTTTAGCCTCGTCTTACCACGACCGCGGATGGTACAATAAGGCAATATGAGCGCACCAAAAGGCTATGTCGTCGCATTTGATGGCCCTGACGGGGTTGGTAAGACTATTCAGGTTAAGCTGGCCGCTGAGTACCTCGAAAAACTCGGGAAGGCGGTGCACACTACCCGCGCTTCGGGCGGTACCCCTATTGGTGAAGCACTACGAGCGACATCACTATCTTCGGCAGAGCGACCGGCAGAAGTTGATGTATACATTTCGCTTGCCATGCAAACAGCCCTTGGATTCGACCTGCAACAACGCACGGCACAAGGAGAAATATGCCTGGTAGATCGTAGCCCGCTGGCCGTCATCGCGTATAACGTTATGGGGAGCGAGCTGCCCAACCGAGAACTTGGGTTCGAGGCCTGCCAGCGTCTGCTGAAGCTCTGGGCTATTGATTTGCTTATCGTGTTCACCACCAGCCAAGAAGTCGTCGACCAGCGCCGCCAGTTACGATCTGCGACCGACGCAGTTCAGGCCAATAACTATTTCGAAAATAAAGACGCTGCCTACCATCAGCGAGTCCGACAGGGGTACGATCGAGCCATACAGTATGTAAAAGATCACCCCGAACTCGGTATTAAACTTGTCGAAATTGACGCGACGCCGTCTATCGAAAACGTGCACGAAACAGTCGTGCAGGCACTTGCGGCGTTAAAAGAGTTGTAATATTTGTGCTTATGCTTGCATCAGCTATTTGACAAATCGTACACTATGTACAGATTTGGAGGGTTCATGGGAGTTTTTAGTAATACACAAATAAATAACGCAGTTAACGAGGGGCACATTGTATGCACTCCCTTTGACCCTAAGCACGTTTCTCAGGCGAGCCTCGATGTTACATTAGGCTACTATTACTACCGCACCGGGCAAGCTCGAAAGGGCTACGTATACAATCCGTTCGATAAGAACGACGTGCAGCGCTATTTTGGCGAACCTCACCAAGCGGTCATTCACCAAGATTGGTGCAATGCCAACGGGGTGAAGCTCCTCGAAGGCATCCCAGCAGAACATCCTGTTATTCCACTTAAGCCAGGCGAACGAATCTTAGCTCATACCCATGAGTTCTTTGGTATTTTGCCTCCGGGCGCTGCAGAAGTTAAGTCGCGCAGCAGCTGGGGCCGTAACGGTGTGGCTGTCTGTTTTGACGCTGGCTGGATTGACCCAGGCTACATCAACCGCTTGACGCTCGAAATTTACAACCTCAACGAGCACGAAACGGTATTACTGCCCGTTGGTGAGCGCATTGCCCAAATCATTTTCCACGAAACGGGTGAAGTAGAAGGCAATTACGGCGAAGGTCGCAACGACGGTATGAGCGGCAAATACCAGCAGGGAACCGACTTTGATGCACTCATTCGCAGCTGGACGCCCGACCAAATGCTCCCCAAGGCTTACAAAGACAAGCGCGAACTCCCCGCGGAGATTAAAGGTTTAAAAGCACGATGACGCCCGCTCAAGCACCCGCAGAGGGCTTATTTCTCGCGATCGAAGGAACCGATGGTTCAGGCAAAGGAACCCAATTCAAGCTGCTTAAAGAACGCCTCGAGAACGAAGGCTACGAAGTTGCAGCCTTCGACTTTCCGCAGTACGACCAGCCATCGAGCTTCTTTGTAAAGGAATACCTCAACGGCAAGTATGGCGGCGCCGACGAAGTTGGCCCGTATACCAGCTCGCTCTTCTACGCACTTGACCGCTACCAGGCAGCACCACAAATCCGCCAGGCCTTAGCCGAAGGGAAGATTGTGCTTTCCAACCGCTTTACCGGCTCAAGTATGGCGCACCAAGGTACCAAGTTCGCCAACGAAGAAGAGCGCCGCGGCTACTTTGTGTGGCTCGATAACCTTGAATTCCAGATGCTCAAGATCCCGCGCCCCAGCAAGAGTTTTGTGCTGCGCGTACCAGCCGATATTGCTCAGCAGCTGGTCGGCCAAAAAGAAGCTCGTAACTATACCGATAAAAAATACGATGTTCACGAGGCCGACCTGGGTCACCTGGAGCGCTC
>CAYNBU010000030.1:0-2555 GCA_964395925.1 uncultured Candidatus Saccharibacteria bacterium | reverse complement strand
GTCACCAATACCACCAGCAACGTGTACACTTTTACCGATAAAATTAGCCCCATTACCATCGCAGCGGCCATGGCTCGCCTCAGCCGCCGCGGCGATGACATGCGCATCACCATTCTCGACGAGTTCGCCCAAGCTGCAGGCAAAGATGAGAAACTCCTGCACCGGGTGATTACTGCCTTCGGCGACGACTCCGTACAGCAGTTGGTCGGCCAGTACATGGTGGTCGAAGGCGCTTCGAACCTGCTCACTAAGAAGCTCGAATGGGGCCGTTTGGCTGCATACCTTGAGCAATCGACTCGCTACATTTACTTCGACCAAAAGGATGTCGATGGCAACTATAAGTACTACATACCTGATCACTTTAACGAAACAACCAAAGCCGAATACAAGCGCATCAACGACCGCATTTTTGACCTATATTCGGGCATGGTGCACAAGCTCACCAAGTATATCGAAAACACCTCGTCGACACCTGCCGAAGAACGCGATATCGCCTGGAAGGGCGCAACTCGGGCGCAAGCCTGCGACGCTATCCGGCCAGTATTACCAGTTTCTACCAAGGCAACGGTCGGTATTTACGCGTCGGGTCAAGCACTCGAGAGCCTCATTATGCACCTGCTCAGCGACGAACTGCCCGAAGCCCGCGACACCGGCCAAAAGATCCTCGAAGAAGCCCGCAAGGTGATTCCAGCCTTCTTAGAACGAGCCGATAAGCCCGACCGCGGCGGAGCAACCATTGCCTACCGTGCTAACACCTACGCAGCGGTAAAAGAGATTGCGAACGAACTGTTACCACAGAACCTCAGCGCCGAAACCGAAGCCGTGCAGCTTACGAACGTGTGGCCCCGCAACGAAATCGACCTGGTACCCGACATGCTCTACGAACACAGCACCCTGTCGCTCAAAGAGATCACCAAAGAGGTAAGCAACTGGACGTACGACCAAAAGCTCAAAGCCTTCGAAGCTTACATGGGCGAGCGCCTCAATCGCCGCCACAAGCCGGGCCGCGCGCTCGAAGTTGCCCATTACAGCTGGGATTTGGTGTGCGATTACGGCATCTTCCGCGACCTGCAACGCCACCGCATGGTAGACGACATGGAATGGCAACAGCTTACGCCGCGCTACGGCTACGAAGTACCGCAGCTGGTGGAAGACGCCGACCTGACCGATGACTTCTTAGAGTGTTTCGACCTCAGCTTGCAGCTTTATAGCTTCTTGCAGCAAGCCGGCTACGCGCTCGAAGCCCAGTACGCCACACTGCTTGGCCACAAAATGCGCTGGAAGGTCACCTATAACGCCCGCGAAGCCTTCCACTTTCATGAACTGCGTACCGCACCGCAGGGCCACCCCGGCTACCGCAAGCTTGTACAGCAAATGCACGAGAAGCTGGCCGCCGTGCACCCCATGCTGGCCGATGCTATGCAATTCGTAAACAAGGGTGAAGACGCCGAACTTACCCGCCTGGCCGCCGAGCGCTACACTCAGTTCAAGCTGGAACAACTCGATAAGTCTTGACGTTCGTAGTATAATAGGCATTATGAATCAAATTATTCAACATGTTCGAAGTCTACTTCTCAGCCTTACCGGGCTGCGCTTCAGCATGGTTGAAGCCTGAGCGAGAGTTTCTAGCGCAGTCCAACGAATCAGGCTTCAATCGCCTGATTTTTAATTGTAAGAGGAAATAACTATGAAATTCTTTGAAATTGGAGAAACAGTCCGCCCCGACGGCATAACTGACGAAGTGTGGGCATCACATCAAGCCACTGTGAATCGCTACCGCTACCCATCTGGGGAATTGGTAAAGAAGCGTGCTCAGATCGCCATCAGAGGACTGACAGAAGAGGCCAGAGAGCGTGCTGAGTTCGAAGCAAAAGTAACACAAGCTACCGAGGACACGGCTGATGTTTCTACATTCGATGAAGCTGCGAGCACTCCCGAAATTACCGCTATGGCAGGGGTCGAGGTAGCCACTGTTGACATCACTGAATAGCTGTGGCACACTAGTTTCCATGACTCGACAAATGATCAACAAGGTGATTATTGTGGCCCCCGCGTAGCGAGGTACTGAGTCGTTGGAACAACAAGCAAAAAAAACGAACGGTCCTCCAAAAGAGGATCGTTTTTAATTAAGGAGGAGAGATGACCTTGGTAGATAGAGAGATAAGGCTACCGCACGAAGAAGCGCGGTTTGCCGCAGAACACGAAGCAATGGAGGCAGAACTCTGTGCTTTACTCACGCAGGGTGAGCGCGAAGTGCAAACGACCGTGCTCAAGTTTCGCCACATGGTCACCGGAACGCTTGAAGGTGAAGACGGGGAACAACACTCATACGACTGGCTGCGCCTGCAGCCGCACGGCGAGCAAAGCAGGGGAACAATCGACCTGCGCCCGCTACACGCTCTACCACCGGCCGTATTAACGCATAGCGGACGCTTTTTCGTGGCGCAAAGAACGGGCTTGCACACCGAATCGAATGACATGCAGTACGTGCAGCGCAACACCGATGGCTGGCTCGTACTCCACACACTTGTGCCTCGGGCTGCGGAAGAGCCGGA
>CAYNBU010000029.1:0-10817 GCA_964395925.1 uncultured Candidatus Saccharibacteria bacterium | reverse complement strand
GAGCAACTGCTTAGTCTGCGAACGCATCAAACAAATAAAGAAGAATGAGAACCCGTACTTTGTTGCCGAAATGCCTTCTGGTTACGCTGTTATGGGGGATTTTCAGTTTTATCCAGGCTATACGGTTTTTTTGTCGAAGATCCATGCCACCGAGCTGCATGAACTGAGCAAACCCGAGCGGGTAACGTTTTTGGAAGACATGGCCAAAGTTGCTGAAGCAGTTTCTGTTGCTTTTAAACCTTTAAAGCTCAACTACGAATTACTGGGTAATCTGGATAGCCATATGCACTGGCACATATTCCCACGGTACGCGAATGATCCCGACCCCAAGAATGCTGTCAGCGCCATCCCGCCTTCAGTGCGCAATGCGGAGAACACCCGGCCATCCCCAAAACAACTTGAAGAAATGAAAGAGAAGCTACGAGAAGCACTGTCTCTGCTTGGGTATCTGGGCTAAGCTAACCACATACAGGAATTCACTGATGAGTTTATTAGAAGGTAGCGAGTTCTAAGCCGGTGATAGCCTCAAAATCTTTGTCTGCGGTTGCGAGGGTGTACCCGTGCTGCTTACAAAGGGCCGCAATCCACATATCGTCCTGCTTGGCAAGCCGTGCTCTTCGGCAAAAGCTGGCGCGGTCTGTTGCTCGGCGAGGCACTGTAGCCCACCGGAGTTGACTACCACACCGTCGCAATCGAATATAACTGCTTCAATCTGTCTCATTGGACATAATTTTAGCAAGGCTGCAAGTTTTTACAAGAGTTAGTGGGGGCGTTCGTGGTGCAGCGCGGGTTGCTGGGTTTCTACTGCTTGCACAATTTGGGCTTGGTTGCGCACAACTGATTGGCCGGCCAGGCCCTCTGCTGCTGCTTTGCGCTGATCGTACTCAGACTGACGGCGAGCCGCTTCCATTATTGCGAAATCCTCTGTTGAGCCAGGGTTTTTCTCGCGGCGGCCCTGGTGATATGAGATTGGGTCTTTTGGTGTTTCATCTTGAGTTGTTGTTGGGAGTGTATTTGTTTGTGTAGTCATGCGCACAGTATAGCACTATAGTGTATATTTGTCAACTTTAGGGTGTTTTAGAAGCGGATTTTGCGTACCATGCGGTCGAAAGGGTCGTCATCTTTGTCTTCGTAGGGTAAGAAATCACTCAGAGCTTCTACGATCTTGCTCTCGTCTTGAGGGGCGTAATACATGCTTACGGCGGGGAGAAACCGTTTGAGCGGCATAAGTTTAATGGAGTTAATGGCACCTTCGTCGATGATCGAAAAGGCTTTGTAGTCGTGATACGCGTACAGCTTGTTACCGATGTGGACGCCGCTTGTGTCGATACGGTATTGCAGTGTTCGGGGCTTGCGGCCAGCTACAAATCCCATGACGGCCGCAGCTACAAGAATGACTACAGCGGTAATTTCGTCTTTGGTGAGGATGTAGATAAACCCTGCAACTATGACGGCCGCGAACGCAAGACCGGCATACCAGCTCGAAGTTTTGTGGTGGGCTATGAATTCTGAAGCAGTCCATTCTATTGCGCTTGTGTGCGCCTCCGAAGCTGGGGCAGACGGCTGAGTCTGCCCGCCATCCTCAGAGGTAAACTGCCAATTAGCAGATGGTTGCTGTTGATTTTGAACCCCATTTTCCATAAGCGTATTGTACACCACGGCCGGGGCTCTTCCCAAGAAACACTTTGAACATCGGTGGTCAATTGGTATAATCTCCTCTGTTCAGCTAGCATTTGCTGAAGGTATTCCTGCGGAGGGGTACCCAAGTGGCTTAAGGGGACGGTTTGCTAAATCGTTAGTGGGGCGAAAGTTCCAGCGAGGGTTCGAATCCCTCCTCCTCCGCCAAATCTGTACCAGGAGAGGTGACCGAGTGGTTGAAGGTACTGGTCTTGAAAACCAGCGTGCCAGCAATGGTACCGTGGGTTCGAATCCCACCCTCTCCGCCAGGTGTTTGCAGCCGTAGGGTTGTTTTATTTTTAACTTGTTTGACAAGCTAGACAGTCTAGCTATAAACTATTGATATGGCACCAATTTGGCAACTACAAACCGCTAAGAATAAGTTGAGTCAGGTGGTCGATCAGGCAGTAGCTGACGGCCCGCAAATTATTAGTAGGAGGGGAGAAAACACCGCAGTGATCATCAGTTACCAAGACTATCAAAAGGCAACGGGGCAGCAAAGCCGCAAAAAAGCGCTCACCTCGTGCGACATTAGTATGCTCGACGTACAACGCGACGCTTCACGCACAGGGCGGGCCAGCACGGAGCTGTTTGGTGCATGAGTGGGTTTTTGCTTGATACCAATGCGCTCAGCGAAGCTTCGAAGCCACAGCCAGACCCAGGTTACCAAGCCTGGTTTAAGGCTGTGTCAGATGATCGGTTATTTATTTCTTGTATTGCGCTTGGCGAGATTCAAAAGGGCATAACACTAGTGAGCGATAAGACACAGCAAGCAACCTTGCAGCACTATCTTACATTGCTAACCGAGGCATTTCGAGAAACTACGCTGTCCATTGATCAACAAGATTGTTTGCTCTGGGGTGAATTGCTGGCCCACAGTCAGCAACGCGGGTTGTCGGCGCCCGTTATTGACGCTTTATTAGCCGCACAAGCCTTACGCCGTGGCCTCACCCTCGTTACGCGCAACAGCAAAGATTTTGATTCATTCGCTGGGCTACAAATCCTTAGCCCGTGGAGCACGTAGTTAACTTACTATGGTCATATTGGCAAGTCCTTAGATTTTTGAGCAAAGAGGGCGGCGTTCACCGTATGAGCTCCATTTGCTTTTAGCTCGCGGGCTGCTGCCTCAATAGTGGCCCCAGTGGTGGTGACGTCGTCGATGAGGATGAGTGGGGCAGAGGGTAAGGCTGAAACGCGCATGCTAAAGGCTGCAGCCAGTTGGGCTTGGCGCTGGGTGCGCGAAGCACCCACTTGGCGCGTGGCGCCGTGACGGCGCAACAAACGCTTGTACGAAAGACCGCGCAGTTTGGCCAAGTGGCGCGTGATGAGTTCGGCTTGGTCGTAGCCCCGTTCGCGCACACGAGTAGTGGCGGTGGGGATAGGCACCAACACAGCACCTGGCGGGAAAGGCGGCAATAACTGATGCATAAGTGTGGCAGCCACCCGCGCGGCACTTCGGGCTCGGGCAAATTTGAGCGCCCGTACCAGCTCGCGGGCGGCGGCTCCGTGTTCGGTGGCTACCCATGCCTGCAGAACAGGCGTATGCGGCTTGCAGGCCTGGCACACCAAACCGCCAGCAGTTGATTCGAAGCAACGATAGCAGTGGCTAGGGAAGGGCTGTATGGAGGTGGTGCGGCAATCTGCGCACAGCAGGCTACCCTCGCGGTAGCACACCAAACAGTCGAACGGAGCAACGAGCTGTAATACCGATTCAAGCGTGAACATGCTTTGAGACTAACGCCCTCTTATTAAAAAGTTCTTAACAGAGGCCAATTTTATCGTTGTGTTTTTTGTGTTGTAAATCTGTGTGCCTAGACGTTGCGTAGTAATTATAGTCAAGTTATACTGCTTTAAAAGATAAACACCCAAAAAAAGACTATCAAACTGTACGTGGAGGGTAACAACATAATGGCACGACGCAACCGTGATGACGATCTATTGATGGAAGATGAGCTAACCGCTGCCTTCCTCGGAGACGACGACTTGCCAACAAGCAGCCCTGTGGCAGCCGATGAACCTGCTGCACAAGCACCTGCTGCGACCGACGAATGGGACGAAGAAGAAGCCGTACCCGGCCAACTCGCCGTCGATGTATACGAAACTAAAGACCGATTGTTTGTAAAGGCCCGTACGGCTGGCGTAAATAAGAGTGATCTAGATGTAAGCATCTCAGACAACACGCTCAGTATTCGCGGCACGCTTTCTGCTGGCAACGAAGATGGGGTAGAGAACTACTTTGTACAAGAATGCTACTGGGGTGAATTCTCACGCAGCCTCGCCTTGCCGGTTCCTGTTAAAGAAGATGAGGTTGAAGCGTTGTTGAAAGACGGTGTGCTCACCATCAGCTTTACCAAGCTCAAGCAAGACACTGTTAAGAAGATTCAAGTCCTGTAAAACCAAGTTTACAGGCATTAAAAAACCACCGCGTAAACGGTGGTTTTTTGTTACTCGCCTAAGAGAACTAGGTGGTAACTTTGGTAAGTACGAACTTGACCACGAACTGTGCGAGTGCCACTACGACCAAACCGATGATGGCGTAGAGGATAGTGTTCTTAGCACTGGTAACGTTGCCTGAGTCACCACCAGAGATGATGTAGCGCAAGCCACCAACGATGATCATGATAACCGCAGCAATACCAACGACAACCGAGAAGATATTGATCACTAAAGCGATAATATCGTTGAGCTGTTCGGTGGTATCTTGCTCGCTGATCTGAGTACAGTCAGAGCCAATTTCGAGCTGAGCTCCCTGACACAGACCACTATCGATGTCTGCTTGGGTATTGGACTGAGCACCGGCTAGTGCTGGCACTGCCAAAGGAGCTGCAAGCGTTGCAACGCCGATCACACTGAGTAACATGAGTTTAAGTTTTTTAATCATACTGTTCTTTTTACCTTTCTTTAAAGCTGTTTTGGTTATACCACAGATTACGGGGCTACAGCAAGTTAATTTAGCTTGGTTAAGTTGCCTTTTTGAGAACAAATTGGACGATAAACTGGGACAAAAGGACCACCACCAAGCCCACGAGTGCATAGATGATAGTGTTGCGTGCAGAAGCAACTCCAGCTGAGTCACCCTGTGAGGTAATGAACTTCATACCACCAAAAATGAGCATAAACACCGCCATAATACCCACAACTATCGAAATGATGTTGAGTGCAGTTTTAATAGTCTTATTAATGGTTGATTCACTGTCGGTACCGCCACAACCGGTGCTGCTGCCGCTGAGGTCGGCGCCGCCACAAGCAGCATCCTTTGCACCGCTAAATTGGGCAAACGTAGCAGGGGATGCACTTGCAGTAGCGGGCACGGCAACTGCGACACCCAGCAATAACGATACTGCCAGCGCCGATGAGATTAGTTTTTTTACAATATTCATAGTGCTCCTTATAGACTGTTTAATACAAAAATTACAATGGCCTGAGAAAGTAAGGCCACCACAAGACCCACCAGTGAAAATATAATAGTCTTGCGGGCGTTAGCTACCGATTGCGGTTCGCCTTGCGAGGAAATAAAGCGAATGCCACCAATAATGAGGCCACCCACAGCCATCAGGCCAACGGCAAACGACAACATATTTATAAACTTCGTAAGGATACCATCTGCACCAAACAGCGGGTCACTGCCGGCACTGTTGTTGTCTCTGCAGACTGCGGGCTGGTCGGCCGCCGAGATATTAGGGTTGCTACAGACCGTTTCGACGACATCTTCGGCAGCGTATGCCGGTGTTGCCAATACAAAGGCCCCGCCCGCAACAAGCATGAAGCCAAAGAACAGGGGAAGAAGTAGTTTCTTAAGCATCTAAAAGCTCCCGATTACAAAAGTAACAATAACTTCTGCGCTTACCGCAACAACAATACCAAGAAGTGCGTAGATAATACTCTGGCGAGCTTGCGCCACGCCCGCCGGATCGCCCTGCGAAGTAATGAACTTGATAGCAGCAAAAATGAGGTACAGAACAGCGATAAAGCCGATGATTCCAAAGATAATTTGAATAACCATCGTTGCGTTCGTAGCATCTGCTGCTGTAGTTGGTAGGTTTGTTTCGTAGGTAGTTTGTGCAAAATTCATACTAGTTAAACCTCGATGCAAAGAATGTCACGGCTGCCGTTGCACTAATAGCAATCGCCAAACCAACGAGCCCGTTCCAGATAGTATCGCGGGCTTTTTTGACTTTGTCGGGCTCGCCCTTGCTTAAGATGAACTGTACGCCCGCCCAAATAATAATACCGATGGCAATTATCGAAGCAAGGTATAGCAGCATATTAATAACTGCCAATACGATGAGCCAGATGTCGTTTACGCCGTGAATCTGTGCAACACAAGTACCATTGCTATCGAGTGCGCTTGGAAGATAGCGATACCAGGTAGGGAAGCCAAGCAGGCTACCCTCTTCCATGTCGCAGGCCGTTGCGGCAAATGATGTAATAAAGTTGAGCGGTATCATATTAGAATACTCCTCCTGGCACAAGCCATTGCATAAGCGCGAATATAAATAAGTATAGCAGCAACGCACCGAGGGCGCTGATAACGCGGCCGCGGGCGGCAGCTATTTTTTGTGGTTCGCCCTGAGCGAGCGAGTACTGGATGCCACCCACAATAACCGAAGCAATTACCACCACGCCAACTCCGGCGACCAAGAAGCGGATAATTGCGAATAGTAAATCATCAATGCCGTTGCCTTTACCTTTACAGCCAAGATCGACGGTGGTGCCTACCGCCGTGTCTCCCGAACCACAAGTTCCGCCGGCTCCCTGGGTGTCGTGTTGAAACCCGCCCGCGGCGGCGGTAGCTGCTACGTCTTGTTCGGCTTGCTCAACCACTGATTCTGCGACTGTTTGGTTGGGCTTTAGATTAAAGGGTGCTCTTGTGCAGTCTTCTTCTTTTACATTGCCGTTCATGATGGTATAGCATTTTGCTGGGTCAAGGGCTTTGCGCGTTCTCTCTTGAATAAGGTCTGCGTACTTTGAACAATCGACAAGACCCGGCCCCAATAAGCACTTTTCGACTTCGGCGAATGCACGGCCTCCCATAAAGCTAAAGGTGGCAATAAAAAATGAGACGAAAAAGCACAGTTTTATGATTTTTTGTAACTTAGTCATTGGATTTTATCTCTTTTATTTCCATTCTTTCAATTTTTTGTGACCCTTGTTGGCCACTGAGCTGATACTCGTGCAGGGTTGAAGTTTGGCCGTCGGTAGCAGGGCATAAGCTCACCACTAAAGATGGGTCGGCACTCGAAGTAGACACTGTACACCGAGCCGTATTGTAGGTATCAACAAATGCCGGGGCTACCGTACCCACAAACCAATCTTTGGGCATACCGCTTTCTTCTCCAAGGGTAGCGTTCGGTGAAAGAAGGGCATAGGCCTGTACAAAATCACCGCTGCTAAGGAACTCAAGAAACTGCTCTACCACCTGCTCCTTTGCAGCCTGTTCGGGGCTCACAAGGGTTTGCTTATTGGTGTTGCTCCGGCTTGTAAAAATAAGCAGGAACACGGCCGCAAAAATTACAGTGATAAGAAGTATTACGATGATCATCTTTTTCTTTGACTTCTTTGGGGGCTGGCCGGGCAACTCTCCGTTTGGCCCAGGCTGGCTGAGAATAAAGTCGTAACTTGGAGCTGGTGGGGGTACTGTTTGATTTTGATCCATTTTCGTTTATTATACGCTACTTTTTGGTGTAGAAAAATATCTTGGGATATTCGGCCACATTAGTTGCTAAGTTGGATGGCAGCAAGTACAATACTACCTGTTGGTTAATAGTGGTAATGATTATAAAAAAGATACTTACTCCCGGGCTTTTTCTGCTTCTCATGCTGTTTCCTGTTGTAGCAGGGATTGTTACGCCACAGCTTGTTTCTGCACAAGTAGAAGGTAAGTGGATTAACCGTTCGCAGATCGAAGCGAATGGTAAAACCCTCATAGATCAAAATCCCTACGATAGCAACCACGAGTATAAGTCTAGCTTTTCTGAGTCTTGCTCCGATACCCTTAAAGCATTCCCTGATCGAGATAACGGAACAAAGGCAGATTACACAAAAAAAGCGAAGGGTGCTGACGGCAAGTGCAACGAATCCACCGAACAAGCAATCCTAGGAAACGAATCTGAAAAATGGGTAAATGCCTATCGTATTGGGAATGATGAAACTATAACTCTTCCTCAGATTGCAGTTCCTGCGCAGTCGTCACTTATGGGCACCCTGACCAAGATCACTGCTGTCGCATTCTCTGTCGTACCCGGGGGCACAACGGCAACGGTCTTCCTATGGAAAGAGGCGGGTAACATACAGAGTACTGGCTTCTCTGGGCAGTCAAGCCCTGAACATAATGGTGTCAAGATCGTAACAGGTCCTGTTTCGTTCAGAGTTATTCCTGAAAGCGATCCACAGGATCCGCTTCGTGATCGGAATAAGTTTTACCTTATCGACCCGGAGAGCGACACGGGATACAACACGGATGTATATATCGATCTGGCTCAGAAGAAACAGTTTTCTGGTAGTGCCAGCCTAAACCTTACCTTCTGGCATAACGGAGAGATCATGCCCGAGGAAGAAGCGAGTGACATAGGTGTACCTGGCAGCGACAGCAACCCCGAACCGTCCTGCGAAGCCAGTGGCTTTGGGCTGGCCTGGGTGTTTTGCCCTCTGATCGAGGGTTTGGCAAACGCGTCGGACGCAGTTTATGAAGGAATTATCCAGCCGATGCTCAAGGGCGACACTATAGATGCCAGCCCCACAAGCCCTGTTTACAAGGCATGGTCGCAGTTCCGTATTTATGCCAATATTCTGCTTGTTATTGCGCTGTTAGTAGTAGTATTTGGTCAGGCTATTGGCGGTGGGCTTATTGATGCTTACACCGCAAAGAAGATGTTGCCGCGCATATTACTTGCGGCAGTGCTGATCAACCTATCTATATATATAGTGGCGTTTGCGGTTGACGTAACTAATATTGTCGGGGCAGGGCTTCGGTCTATGATCGCCACACCTTTTGAGGGCCTGTCTAACGTAGTGCTTTCGGGTGGGACTGGGGTAGTCCTTGGCGCCAGCTTGGGCATCGGGGCTACTGTGCTTGGTGCATTTGCAATCGGTAATCTCGGTGCCACCCTTAGCTTCTTGGCGTTGTTCATTCTTCTACCAGGCTTCTTGGCCATTGTAAGCGTAATGTTTACGCTCATTCTGCGCCAAGCACTTTTGTACTTTTTGATCTTCGTAAGCCCTCTTGCATTTGCTGCTTTTGTTCTACCAAACACCGAAAAACTCTTTAAGACCTGGTGGAACTATTTATACAAAGCCCTGCTTGTCTACATTGTTATTGAAGTCGTATTTGCTATGTCGTTCGTGATGTCAAAGATATTGAATATGCGCACTGGAGCTGGAGGGATTACCGGAACCCTAGGAGCCCTCACCAGTATTGTCGTGTTGCTGATGCCGCTGTTCCTCATACCGTTTGCCTTTAAGCTGGCTGGGGGTGTTATTGGCTCACTGTATGGCACGCTCTCGGGTGTTGGTAAGAAAACTGGTGAAGCTATTAAGGGTAACCCGAATGACCAAAACAGTCTACGCAACCGCACAAAAAAGAATGCACGTGCCGGCTATATAAAGAACAAGGCCCAATATGTCCGTTCTACTGGTGCATTTGACCCCGACTCAACTAATGGTAGGTTCAAGAAGTTGAGTGGTCGCGCGGTTAATAGGCTGTCGGGAGATCTTTTTGGCGATGAAGCACAAATTAACCAGGAAGGTCAGGCAAGACTTGACGCTATCAGTGGCAACGGTGATGATGTACTAATTAATGCACGCTCTGCGGTAAAAAACAGTGATGGTGACTGGATAACACTAGATGGTGAAAAGACGACTGAAGCTGCAGTAAAAGCAGCCGCTCGACTTTACCCGACTTTAGGCCACTTACAGCGAGGAATTGGCTATCGGCTCGGTAAAGCAGGGACTTCGGAGGCAGCGCAAACTTTTAAAAAGAATGCGGGGAAATTAAAAGCAACTTATGGACTCTCGGAGCAACAGCTCAGTGGCCCGCTTACTGGCGTAGGCTTCGGTATACAAGACAGCCGCCTTGAGTTTAAGCATGCAGGCTTCGGAGATGCCGGTGCTGAAGAAGCAGCAGAGTACGGTGCTGAAGCCGGCGATTACGGTTACTTGGCTGTAAAGAATCCGAAGATGGATGGTCTCAAAGATGACGGAACAGTGGGCATAAACCACGAGACTAAGCTACCTAAAGGAAAGAACTTCAAGTTCAATGATGAACTTCACAATGTTAAGGGTGCCTCGTGGAAAGGCTCCCAGATGCATGCTGCGACCTTTGAGCATGCAGCTCGAATACAAAAGCACTGGGAAGAGAAGTACCGTACTGCAACTAGTGATGAGCAGCGAAACATATATGGTGAAGCTCTTCGAAAAATGTACTCTACAGGAGATACATTGTCTACTCGCGCCTCCACCCCTACTGGGCAGATGGTTATGGGCGAGGATGGCTCACCTATGGAAGGTCTTGGAGGTGCATCAGGAGCAGCTCCAGCTACTAAAGATGCTATTGGCCGACTTGTTGACAGTCAAGATGCTGCAGTTAAAGCAGCCGTGACGGGACGGCCTGCAGCACCGCCGCCCCAGGCACCGCAATCACAAACACCAGATGACTACACGATGGATTAAAGGTAAAGATATATGGCACAATACACAGTAATCCAAGACATAGAAGCAGAAGACAAGTTCGTCGGCCCGTTGACGCTGCGCCAGTTTATTTTTGCCGGCATCACCGTAATTCTGCTATACCTCTGCTTCATTGTGATCACCCGCAACTTATGGCCAGCCGTAATTGTATTGCTGCCACCAGCTTTGGTGAGCGGGTTCTTGGCCTTTCCATGGGGCCGCGACCAGCCTACCGAGATATGGCTGCTGGGGCGCTTGCGGTTCATATTTAAGCCTCGCGTGCGCATCTGGAACCAGGCCGGGCTGCAAGAGCTGGTAACCATTACTGTCCCAAAAAAGGCCATCGTTGACTTAACCGACGGGCTTGACGAAACACAGGTGCAGAGCCGCCTCGAAGCCCTGGCGCATACCCTCGATACTCGCGGCTGGGCACTCAAGGGGATAGACGTTAATATGGCTACCAGCCCTGCTTACGG
>CAYNBU010000028.1:9402-10853 GCA_964395925.1 uncultured Candidatus Saccharibacteria bacterium | reverse complement strand
AATGGACACACAGAAGAGGGTTCCTAATATTCCGCTGTCCGACTTCAAGCGGACCAAGATCATAGCCACCGTTGGGCCAGCCACCAACAGCTATGACGCTATTTTGGAGCTTATTACCTCTGGTGCAAACGGGATTCGCCTCAACTTTAGCCACGGAACGCACGAAGAACGGCTCGAACAGATTAAATGGATCCGCAAGGCTAGCCGCGAATACGGTAAGCCGGTGGCCATCATACAAGACCTCCAGGGCCCCAAAATACGTTTAGGCGACTTTGAGGGGATACTGAACATACAAAAGGGTCAAAGCCTCTCGTTTGGCTATAACAGCGATTTAGAACGTTCGGGGGTAATTCCAACCCAGTACGACCTCAGTAAAAAGGTTAAACGCGGTGAACGCCTGTATCTGTATGACGGTAAGATTCGTACCACAGTTACCTCTGTTACCGACGGTATTGTGCACGCCGTGGCCGAAAACGATGGTATTTTGATCAAACGCAAGGGCATTAACCTGCCCGACACCGACTTTGCCGGTGATATTATCACCGTGAAAGACAAAAAAGACCTGGCTTTCGGTTCAACACAAGATATCGACTACGTAGCGCTGAGCTTTGTGCAGACCGCCGACGACATCGAAGGATTACGTCGCCGCCTCAAGAACCTCGGTAGCACTGCCAAAATTATCGCAAAAGTTGAAACCAAAGCTTCGGTAGAAAACATCGAAAGTATTATAGACGCCACCGATGCAGTTATGGTTGCTCGCGGCGACCTGGCCATCGAAACCATGGCCGAAGCGGTGCCCATTGTACAGCGTAAAATTATTGGTTTAGGCCAAACATATGCCAAGCCGACTATCGTCGCTACGCAAATGTTGGCCAGCATGACCGAAACTCCCGAGCCAACCCGCGCCGAAGTTTCCGACGTTGCTACCGCAGTGATTTTGGGTGCCGACTGCGTGATGCTCAGCGACGAAACCGCCAATGGCCAATATCCTATAGAAGCAGTCAGTGTGATGAAGCGTGTCACCACTTATACCGAGCGCAATAACCCCTTAAAGGTAGAATTCCCCGGTGAGCCGGATTCCAGCCGCCAAGCTGCTATCTCATCGGCGGTGATTAACCTGGCAGAAGACATTGGAGCCAAGGCGATTGTAGCCGAAACGCGTTCTGGGGCCACTGCAGTCCACCTGGCGGCTTATCGGTCAAAACAGCCCATTATAGCGGTCGCCTCCGAAAAACGCGTTGCACAGCAGCTAGCGATCGTCTACGGGGTCAAATCTTACATACAGGCCATCGATAAGCTGGCGGCCACCAAAGTTACCAACTGGCTGTTGCAGACCAAAATCCTCAAAAAGGGCGATATTGTGGTGACCGCTTCGGGGCAACATCCGGGCGTAGTAGGCACTACCGATACCATCAAAGTACGGGTGCTATAGGCCAAGAAGGGTGGGGATG
>CAYNBU010000028.1:0-9302 GCA_964395925.1 uncultured Candidatus Saccharibacteria bacterium | reverse complement strand
GTGGAGCAGCTCAAGCCCGGCCAGGTGTTATTGCTGCAAAACCTGCGCTATCACCCCGAAGAAGAGGCCAACGACCCCAAGTTTGCCGAAGCACTGGCCACTTTGGGTGACGTTTTCGTGCAAGATGGCTTTGGCGTGGTACACCGCGCGCATGCTTCTACCGAAGGCGTCACGCACTATTTGCCTAGTGTCGCCGGCCTGCTGCTCGAAAAAGAAGTAATCACCCTGCAAGAGGCCGTCGAAAACCCCAAACGCCCCCTTATGGCGATTATTGGCGGTGCAAAAATATCCGACAAAATCGAGATTCTGGAACGATTTATCGATATTGCCGATTTCGTTGCCGTCGGCGGTGCTATGGCCAACACCTTTTTGCTGGCCGAAGGCATCGAAACGGGCAAAAGTATCACCGAGCCCGATGATGTATCGCTGGCCAAAAAAATCATGGCCAAAGCCCGCAAAAAAGCTACCAAACAGCCATTTATCTTCTATTTGCCGCAAGACGGTGTGGTGGCAACTTCTTTGGACGAACGAGCCCATACGCGTATTGTCGACTGGGGCGCACACGTGATCGCCGATGTCGAAAACTACCCCAAACGCCCGCCGCACGACGCCAGCCGGGTGCACGCTAACGAACTGATTCTCGACCTGGGGCCATTTTCGGGAGCCTTCATCGCTGGCAGTATGCAGCTGGTGAGCACCGTCATCTGGAACGGCACCATGGGCGTCACCGAAACACCGGCCGTGCCTGGCCTGGGGCCCGTGGGGCCATTCGCGCACGGCACCGAGATTCTTATCGAAGCCATGCTTGGTGAACACGGCAACCGTCCGCACACCATCGTCGGTGGCGGCGACACCGTAGCCTACGTAGAAAGCCGGGGCTTAGTGAACGCTTTTGACCACGTTTCTACCGGCGGCGGCGCTGGCCTGGAGCTGATGAGCGGCAAGCAATTACCAGGAGTAGAAGCGCTCCATTCGGTCATCGGCAAAGCTCGTAGTAAGCGTAGTGTAGTACAATCTAAGTTAGGAAAGCGTAAACGGAATACCTAAATGGCTGAACGAACTCTGATTGTTGGAAACTGGAAAATGCACCTCAATACCGCGCAGGCGAGTTTGCTGTTGCACCGTTTGCAAGAGCGCATTCGTATTAGTCGCGACATCGAGGTGGTGCTGGCGCCCAGTATGCTGGTGCTACAGCCGCTCTCGATGCAATTAGATCGCCGCAAGTTCCGTCTGGCTGCCCAAAACGCCTTTGCCACCGACGAAGGAGCTTACACCGGCGAAGTATCGTTTACTATGCTGCGTGATCTGGTACATTATGTGATTATCGGGCACTCCGAACGCCGCATTCACTTCGGTGAGAGCTACGAACTGATCCGCGACAAAGTAGCCGCAGCGGTGCGCAACGAAATTACGCCGATTCTATGCGTGGGCGAAACTGAGCGTGAACGCCGCAGCGGCGAAACACAGCAAATATTGCACGACCAAGTGGCTTCGGCACTGCATAACCTCACCGCTAAAGAAGTCGGCAACATGGTGATTGCATATGAGCCGGTATGGGCCATCAGCACCTTTGGCGGCAAGCTGGCGAAACCAGGTGAGGCGCAAAAAGAGATGGACTTCATCCGCGACCAAGTAAAACACTTGTACGGGCCAAAAGCAGCCAAGAATGTGCGCATTCTGTATGGTGGCAGCGTGAACGAGCATATTGTGCGGGGTTATCTGGAGATCCCAGGCTGCGATGGGGTGCTCGTGGGCGGCGCGAGCATCAACTACCACCAGTTCGCTGGCGTGGTTGATTCAGCTTATCGGCTGAACCGCGAACGTGCCGAATAAGGGTGACTAAGGCAGTTCTCTGCGTGGCACAGGAACATCTTCCCAGCCTTCAAGGCTTTGTTTGAACTCAGAAGCAAAAGCCGAGGCTTGTTCTAAGTAGGCTGTTTGTTCGCTCATTCGGGCTTCTGCTCGCAAGACATCTGCTGCAAGGAACTCTGCTGTGCGAGCACGAAGCTCTTCACCAGTAACCTTTTTTGGCGGCTCTTTATAAACGTAATCTCGGTCATAGCCAAAGGTATCATCAAGCTGGGCTTGCATTACGGTGCGCATCTCCTCGTGCTCTTCTGTTGGTGCAACCCACGCTGCAACCTGGGTACTCATATATTCATATTGACGCAGATGGGTACGTGAAGCGCGTACCGCTCGCAGGTGTGCCTTTAAACTATCTAGATTAGTACGATGTGCCTCTTGTTCTGCCTGTTCGGGTGTCCACGACACAACTTCTGCTAGTGCAACGGCAGAGTCGTGAAACCGTTTTTCATAGTGGTCAGTCGGTGATTCGAAAGCGTCAGGAAGAGGTGTATCGAGCGGGGCCTCTCTTTCATATCCGATCCATGGGCCTACGATTCTCGCTGTTCTTGCAGCAAACTCCGGGAATGTGACTTGTTCGCCGTTATACAGTGGCTCTGTTACTCCGCTTGGCATGGTAGAACTCCTTTAATTAGATCTTATTATCAACGAATCTAATGGTAATGCAAGCATAAGCGAACAGGTATCCATTGAGCCTCTTGTTCTGCTATACTATTTTGGTGTTAGAAGACTTATTAACGGGGTTGAACTCGGAACAACAAAAAGCAGTTGAAACAACCGAGGGGCCGCTGTTAATTCAGGCAGGGGCAGGGAGTGGTAAGACCAAAACGCTGACCCACCGGATCGCCTATATTATTGCCAGCCACAAGGCCACGCCATTTAACATTTTGGCGGTGACTTTTACCAATAAAGCTGCTGGTGAGATGCGCGAACGCGTGGCGCAGCTATTGGGCCAATCGGCTGATAACCGTAGCTTTATGCCGTATATGGGAACTTTCCATAGCATCTGCGTACGACTGCTGCGCCAAGATGGCGAGCATATCGGTATTCCGCGTAACTTCGTGATTTTTGACGAGAGCGACCGTCAGAGTGCGGTCAAGCAGGCCAGCAAGCAGCTCCATATCGACGAAAAAGCTTTTCCCGCCAAGGTGATCAGTAATCTCATTAGCAGCGCTAAAAACGACCTGATTGACGCGCAAGAATACGCTGGCCACGCCAACAGCCCGGCGCAAAAAGCCGCGGCTCAGGTGTTCCCGATTTACCAGCAGATCTTGCGTGATACCAATGCACTGGACTTCGACGATCTCATTGCTCGCACCGTGAGCCTCTTGCAAACCCAAAAAGAGATCCGCGACAAGTGGCAGCAGCAGTTCAAGTACATCATGATCGACGAGTACCAGGACACCAACGCCGCGCAGTACAAGCTGGTGAAGCTGCTGACCAACGAAAACAAGAATATCGCCGTGGTTGGCGACGATTTCCAATCGATTTACAGTTGGAGAGGGGCAGATTTTCGGAATATTTTGAACTTCGAAAAAGATTATCCTGGCTGCACAGTCATTAAACTAGAGCAAAACTATAGAAGTACAAAGAATATTCTTGACGCTGCTCAGGCGGTGATTATGAATAACACCATGCGCTCCGACAAAAAGCTCTGGACCGACGCCGGAGCCGGCACGCCGGTACAGGTCATCCCGGTGGGCAATGAGCGAGCCGAAGGCGAAGCGATTGTGCGCCGCATCCGTACTGCCGTAGATGTCGGTGCTCGCAAATACAGCGACTTTGCCGTGCTCTACCGCACCAACGCTCAGAGCCGTTCGGTCGAAGAAACCTTTATGCACTACAGCATCCCGTACCGCATCGTGGGCGGCCAGCGCTTCTACGACCGCAAAGAAATCAAAGACATCGTGGCCTACTTGCGCCTCATCTACCAGCCAGAAGATCGGGTCAGTTTTGAACGTATTGTGAACGTGCCCACCAGAGGTGTTGGCGCCAAATCGGTGCAGAACTTCTTTGAATGGCAGGCCCAGAGTGGGCTGAGCTTTGCGCAAGCCTTTGCCCAGGTCAGCCAGTGCTCCACACTCACGGGTAAGGCCCAAAAAGCTATGATCGAGCTGAGCGACATGTTCCAAAACCTGCGCGAAATCATAGAAGAAACCCCGCTGCACGCCCTGCTCGACTCATTAGTGCGCCGCATCGACTACCTCAATTACCTCAACGATGGTACGCCGCAAGGTGAGTCGCGCAAAGAAAACGTGCAAGAACTGATTGGTGTGACGCAAAGCTACCAAGAGGTCGGCATTGCCGGCTTCCTCGAAGAAGTGTCGCTGATTAGTGACCTGGATGGCATGGACAACAGTAGTAATGTGGTGACCCTCATGACCCTGCACGCCGCCAAAGGCCTGGAATTCCCGGCGGTCTTTATGACCGGCATGGAAGAAACCATCTTTCCGCATTCGCGTGCACTGTACGACCAGCACGAAATGGAAGAAGAACGCCGCCTCTGTTACGTAGGCATGACTCGCGCGCGCGAAGAGCTCTACCTGTTGCACGCTAGTGGCCGGTTGCTATACGGTGGCATCCAACACAATCCGCCCAGCCGGTTCCTCAGTGAAATTGACGCTCAGGTTGCCCCGATGATGAGCAGCTACAGTTCGCCAGGCTTTGGAGCTAATGCAACTCCAACGGGCATCAGCAGCGAACCGTTTAACGACGAACCGCAATACGTGCCCGAACTCAACGAGGGCGACACGGTGAAGCACCAACTCTTCGGCGTTGGCCGGGTCATGGAGGTCGACGGCGATACGGTGGTGATTTACTTCAAAGGCAAGGGCAGCAAAAAGCTCAATGCCAGCTTCGCACCACTCACTAAGGTAGAATAGAACCATGACTTACCTATGGCGACTAATCGGCAAGGCCCTTTTTTGGTTGAGTTGGCCGGTGCAATGGGCGTATCTGCGCATTGGCAGCCGCACGCGAGTGGTTGTGGTAGCCGAGGGCAAAATCCTCATGGTTAAGGGGTGGATCGGCCTGGGCGAGTGGGGCCTGCCCGGCGGCGGTGTGCACCGAAAAGAAAGCACCAAACGAGGTGCTGTGCGCGAAGTATATGAAGAAACAGGAGTCTGGCTCAAGCCCGAGCAGCTCCACAAACTCACAGCGTTTACCGCAGCACCATACGGGCTCCGGTTCAGGTGTGTGAGCTTCTGGGTTGAACTCCCCAAAAAACCGATTACTCGAGAGCAAAATATAGAGATCGCGGCCGTTGCCTGGTTTACCCCCGAAGAGATCGCCCAGCTACCATGTACTGCTGATGCAAAACACGCACTACAGGCTTGGTTGCAACGATAAAACTTGGTATACTGTAAGGCGCTAGCAATGGAGGTGCTCACCCCTGTACCGCCCTGTTCTATACACAGCACCGACCGGAGTTAGCGTTATATATGAGTGAACAAAAAACCTCACGATTTCATCATCATCGTGAACGGGTAAAGCGCTTGCCAAAGCACCCGTTTATTGTGCCTGTTATTACCTTTTTTGGCCTCTTTATACTGAGCGCAATGCTCTTTGTGGTGGCTGGTGGCAAAACGGTTCGCCCCACCGACAGTCATATTGTGAAGCTGCACGTTGATGGCACCTCCCAGATATTGCCAAGTCGTGCTGCAACAGTGGGCGAGCTACTCGACCGTTCGCATATAGAACTGGGTGAACACGACGTTGTAGAACCCAGCCGAGACGCCGTTATTACCGAAGACAATTACGACATTAATATTTACCGTGCCCACCCCGTAAAGATTGTCGAAAAAACCGACAAAGGCACGGCAAGCTCTGGTGTCCTGTACTCTGCGCAGCAGGCGCCTGCCGACATCGCTAAACAGGCGGGCTACAAGGTGTACCCCGAAGATAAAGTCGCTTTAGCGCCTGCAAACGATGTGCTCAAAAAAGAAGGTGTGATTAGCCAGACGGTGGTGATCGACCGCGCCGTACCGGTGGTAATTAACCTCTACGGCAACCCAATCCAGGCGCGAACTCAGGCAAAAACAGTCGGCGAATTATTGCAGCAAAAAGACATCAAGCCGGTTGAGGGCGACACCGTGAGCCCATCGCCCGACACACCAATTGTGCCGAACATGGCGGTGTTTGTGGTGAGCCACGGTAAGCAGATCGAAACTCGCGAAGAAGAGATTCCTGCCCCGGTAGAAACCATTAACGACAGTGCGCTACCGGTTGGCACTAACCAAGTTCGCGAAGAAGGTAAGCCCGGCAAGAAGTTGGTAACCTACGAAGTGACTATCCAGAATGGTCAAGAGGCAGCGCGCACTCCAATCCAAGAAGTGATTGCTGTTGAGCCGGTAAAGCGAGTAGTGGTAAAGGGAACAAAGGTGGTTGAAACCCGTATTGCCGGTGATAAGTCCGCTATCTTGAGTGCTGCCGGTGTGCCGGCCTCACAGCACTTTGCAGCCGACTTTATCATTGGCCGCGAGTCGGGCTGGAACCTCGCCGCCCGTAACGGCAGCGGCTGTTTGGGGCTCGGCCAGGCCTGCCCGGGCCAGAAGCTGGTGAATGTCTGCCCGAACTGGCAAACGGATGCAACTTGTCAAATTCAATTCTTTACGGGTTACGCCAATGGCCGCTACGGCAGCTGGCAAGGCGCCTACGAAGCTTGGCTCATCAAACACTGGTGGTAAGCCACGGACGTCCGTGGCACTCATCTGATAGAATAGGGGGATGAATCTTCCTGATACTAAGAAGTCGCTGGGCCAGCATTGGCTGAGCGACCCGGCTACCCTTGAAGAAATTTGCGATGCTGCTGAGCTACAAGCAGGTGACACGGTGCTCGAAATTGGGCCAGGGGCAGGTACGCTCACCAAGTATCTCGTTGAACAAGCACAGCAGGTGGTTGCAGTGGAGTTTGATCATACGCTAGCCCAGGCTTTGCCAGATAGGGTGCAGGCCAGCAATTTAACAGTGGTCGAGCAAGATATTCTCGGTTTCGACCTTACTACCCTGCCTGCCGATTACAAAGTGGTGGCGAACATCCCTTACTACCTTACAAGCAAGCTGTTGCGCACGTTGAGCGAGTCATCGAATCCGCCCAAAACGATTATTCTGCTCGTGCAAAAAGAGGTGGCTGAGCGGGTGGCAGCAAAACCGGGGCAAATGTCGCTGTTGAGTGTGAGCGTGCAAGTATACTACGAAGCCCAGCTCAGCATTGTTGTGCCAGCTGCTTTGTTTACGCCGCCGCCCAAAGTAGACTCGCAAGTACTGGTGCTTACGCGACGCCTTGCGCCGCTCTTTTCTGACATCGATACCAAGCACTTCTTTCGAGTGGTCAAAGCAGGGTTTGCCGCGCGTCGTAAAACACTGCTAAATTCGTTGGCAGGAGGGCTGCGGCTCGACAAACCGACTATCGAACAAGCTTTGGCCGACGCTCAACTTAAGCCCACTATGCGGCCACAAGAATTGAGCCTTGAACAGTGGTACAACCTGGCTCAGGTTTTGTTATTTGACTCCCCCGCTCCATAATACTTGACGCGTTAACTCTTAACCGGTAAAGTATTACTCATAAACAGGGTTTTTCTATGCACCATACCGATAACGCCGGGTTCCTCATTCAACATATCGCCTTCTCTCTTGGTCGCCAAAATGACCAAATTTTGCAGGAGCGCCTGGGTGTTGGGTTTTCGCAGTTCAAGATTATGAAGGTGCTGGAGCGCAAGCCGCACATCCGGCAAAAACAGATCGCCGAGGCGCTGGGCCAAACCGAAGCCAGCGTTAGCCGCCAGATCCGGTTGTTGCAAGAAAAGGGTTTGCTGCAAAGCACGGTGAGCCCGCAGAACCGGCGCGAGCACATCACTACCCTCACCCCCAAAGGGGTGCGCTTCACCGAAGAGGCCATTCGCATCCTCGCAAATTATTACGAGCCGGTATTCGGCCGCCTCACCGAAAAGCAGCAAACGCAGCTGGTTGAAGGCCTGCAGGTATTGCACGAGAGTTTGTGCCTGGGCCAGGCGGGCGAACTCTGCAAACAATTTACTACGAACGCAGAAAGTTAAGAGGGATTTAATAATTTTTTACAGGCGTGATACTGGCTGATACACTGCCCCCATGAGGTTATTTGACGTAATACTTTTGGTTACCGGTATGCTCACCGGCGGCATGATTGTCTATATGTTTCTCGGAGAGAGTTACCGGTTTCGAAGGCTCCGCAAAATCGAAAAGAGGCTCGCGAACGCCGAACACCGGGCGCAGGCTCTCATCGAACGCAGAGCTGCCCTTGACGACAAAAATCCCAGAAGTAATAGATGATATAGTAGGAGCATGCATATGGTACGCCCAAAAAAGGTGGTGTTTACAAATAATAAAGGCGGCGTCGGTAAAACAACGCTTGCATTTCATGTTGGCGTGGGGCTCGCCAGGCAGGGCATGAGAGTTGCCCTTATTGACCTTGACCCACAGTGCAATCTCACGCTGCAAACGTTAGGGCATCGGTTTTACGATAACAACATCTTTAGCAGTCAGAACAGTACAATATTCGACGTTCTTCAGCCTAAAATCGAAGGCACCGGTGATATACGTGCCGATATTGGCTTAACGCCCGTGCGCGGTAATCTTTCTATACTGCCTGGCCACATTAACCTTTCGCTGTATGAAAACCTCCTCCTCACCGGCTATAACGACGCTGCTGCCGGGAATCGAAGAGGCTACTCAGATACAAGCGCTATCGATCGCTATCTGAATGAAGTTGGCGCAGCCGAAAAAATAGACGTGTTTATTATCGATACCTCGCCCAGTCTCGGGGTGCTTAACAGGGTTATTTTCTTGGGCGCAGAATACTTTGTAGTCCCCGTTACCCCCGACAGTTACAGCTTGCAAGGTATTCATAATCTCGGAACCGTTTTTGAAGGATGGAAAAAACAATGGAAGAACACCGCAAAAGCAGCGGCCGTATCAGGTGCGACGCCCGCCAATCAAGTTTTGCAGGGCGACGCGCTATTTATTGGCTATATCATCAATTCATTTAATGTGTATGCAAAGCGGGCTTTACGGCGGCAAGAAGACTGGTTGACCAAAATTCCTCAAGAAGTAAAGACATCGCTTTCTGAGAAACACGGAAGAAACGGTTTGGTCGAGAAGAGCTGGAAAGACCCCCTCGGCAAGCTGCAAGACACAAGCCAGCTAACCGCAATATCAATGGAAAACAACCTTGCGATACAAGAGTTTGAGCCTGGTAAGGTTAGGGAACTGAACCTAAAAGGCACCAAAGAACTGCACCAAAAAGCCAGCAAGGCTGTTGAGGAAATGTGCAACAACATCGTAAAAATACTGGCAGATTATTGACATAAGTGGTATAATGCAAGGTACAGTCATCCAAATACGGGTGGCTGTATTAAACACTACGAGGGGCTGAATTTAAGCTCGACGTTGGACTTTATCAGTTA
>CAYNBU010000027.1:2070-10870 GCA_964395925.1 uncultured Candidatus Saccharibacteria bacterium | reverse complement strand
AGCAAAAACAACTCAACTACAAAGAGTTTTTTGCAGAATACGGCGTTGAACAGAGTGTGCAGTATCTGTTTGACGACGAGGGTGTAGCCTTGGACGTTGTAGACTTGACTCCAGCAGAAGACTACGACGAAACTCATGTACGCGTGTTGCACCTCGCTATGGGGCAACCGCTCGACCCGAACCAGTTGTATCAGATTGCAACATGTTTTGCGGCAGACCCTACGACCCGTTTGGTGGCTGCCGGTAATCCTGGTGGTTTTGGTGAATGGGCCGGTGCTCTCCCCGTTGGTCAAGGCCGTGCAGTATACAGAGGTAACTTAGCCCCTACCGCCGAACCATTACTTCGCTATCTTCACGACCAAGACGACATCGAAACGGTAGAACATGTAGGGTATTCTCGAGGGGCTGACGTAGCGCAAGTGGCTGCCGCACTTTCGCCCAAGTACGATCTAGAGGTTACTCGAACAAAAGCTATTGAACCAACTGCCGTGAAGGATCGCGGTAACTTCCGCCCGTTTGCCATGGCTCGCCTTGGTGTAAGCTTTATGAAGTCGGGCGCTGCTCTGAGCGACTACGTGAAGGCCAGCGATACTCCTGCTTTCCGTGAGGCTCGAAACGACTCAATGGGCATGCCAGGATTTATTCGATCTTTGGTACGCATGACTAATCTTGCTACAACCAGTGCTTTGGCAAATGACCGTTTCGAGCAGCGTGCTCGCGATGCGCTTACTGCGAACCCGAATATGACGAGTGAAGTCATTTGGGGCACCGAAAGTGAGCTTGCTATCGACGGTCTTGTTTGTGGTATTGTCGCTCGTTTACAGGATGAGTATGGCCACGGTCGCGTGAGCGCTCACCTGCTAGAAGGTCAGCGTCACGCACTTGCGAATGATATCCATCTGCAGGCTGCTCTCACGATCAGCTAATCTTCGGGGTAATACGTTTTATACAATTCGGTATTTTGCACGTCTTGCACGTTAGCTTTAACGGTGTTCCACAGGCTTGGGTCATTGCGCTTCACCATGCGCCAGTACCACCACTCGGCTCCCCACAGATCAATCGATTTCATGCCCGTGGCTTTGCCGTAGTTAATACGGTCTTGCAGCCGCTTGGCGTTCATCGACTTGTTTTGTTCTTCGAGCGTGGAGGTGTTGAGACTAAAGCCTTCGGGCATCCACGGTTCGGCTTGCAGCTCGTGGATGATCATATTTTTGCCCAGCACAATTTCTTGCAAGCCGGCAAGGAACCCATAGAACCAGGCCGGGAACGGATATTCAAAGTAGCGCTTGGTAATGGTTTTGTCCCACACACGCTTGTATACCGAAATACCGAATTCGTCGGGTTGCGGTTGGCCAATCGGAATGCCCAGGGCGTTGTTGCTGCGGGTAATAATGATCGGATGGTTCGGGTCTTGCTGCTTTACAAAGTTAAACTCGTCGATCAGCCGTTCACGCGTGAAGTCGGGGCACTCCCCAAAAGCGGTCAAGAAGAACTCGTTTTCGAGCTGGTAGCTTTGCAGGGCCGGACTATCTTTATAGCGGTTAATCACCTCGCCCATAAAGGTTTTGAGCTGCGGAGCCCACACTTCCATGGGTTCATCTTTGGCCCACTGCGGCATGTGGCACTCAGGCCAGCGCGGTTGACGCAACCCAATGGCCAGCGAAACCGCAGCCCCATTATCTTCGGCCATCTTAAACTGCCAGTCGAGCTCGCTAAAATCGTACTGGCCCGGGGTTTTCTCGATATCGTCCCAATAGCTCACCAGGCGGAACTGGTTCATGCCCATTTCTTCGGTGAGTGCAGAAAACACTTCTTTGGGTTCGAGCCCCAGGTATTCGGCGTAGCGCGGAATAAACGTGGTACCCAGTACTACTGGCTTGCCGGATTGGCTGGCGATGTACCACTGAGCAATGCCATACATAGCACCAACCCACAGCACGGTGAGCGAAACGAGTACGATGATAATCTGCTGCCACCAGCGCCGCTTGCTCCACCACAGGCGCGGGCGTTCAAAGCGCACCGCTTTTTGGGCGTGATGCCACAGCCGTGTCCGGTAGCGTTTTTCGTTGCTACCCCAGTGGCGCTTATAAAACGGAACGTTTTTGGTCTTCTTGGTTTTCTTTGATTTCTTCGTCATTTGGTATGATTAAGCCAGGCCTATTTGATGAAATATAAAGCACAAGCAGTATCAATAGTTATACCAGTTTATAACGAAGAACACCACCTTAAAGCGTGTCTTGATACTATTGCTGCTCAGACGATGATGCCCGCCGAAGTGATCGTGGTCGACAATAACTCTACCGACAGCTCGGTTGCCATCGCCAAACGATATCCGTTTGTAAAAGTAGTACATGAAAAGCAGCAGGGCATTGTTTTTGCGCGTGACGCGGGGTTTAACGCCGCAAAATCACCAATTATTGGCCGAATCGACGCTGATACGCTGTTGCCGCGCGATTGGGTGAAACGGGTTCAGGCCTTTTATGCCGACCAGAATAACGCCGACCAGGCCCTGGCCGGCAGCTGTGTGTTTTATAACGTGCGCGTACCGCGAATCGACCACTGGATCACCAGCCAGTTCGTGTTCCGGATGAATCGCCTGCTGGTGGGTCATTTTATTCTATGGGGAGCGAATATGGCGTTGCCCCGTCATTTGTGGCAAGCTGTGCGCGAGCAGACCTGCACCGCAACTGATATTCACGAAGACCTTGACCTTGCAATACATTTGCACCGTACTGGTTTTGGTATTACCTACAAGGCCGGGCTCAAGGCTGGCGCCAAAATGCGCCGGGTGTTCGGAAGCCCGTTGGCGCTATGGGCGAACCTTATGTTGTGGCCGCGTACCCTGCGCCGTCACCATATTTGGACCTGGCCGTTTAGCCTGGTGGGTGCACTCGTGCTCTATGTTTTTAGCTGGATCCCTCTGGCGCTCGAATACGGCGGCCGGGTCATTGGCCGCCCGCCGCTCAACTAATTATTCATTATTAGAGGTAAACCCGCCGTATTGATTCTGAGCTGGCGTGCAACTGCCCCACAAGCCGCGGTTCTGCTCACGCGCCTGAGTTTGCAGCTGCTTAAACTGCTCCATTTTGCTGAACGGAAAACCAGTATACGCAAAGCCGTAGCCTTCTTCGATCAGTTTGGCATTTACGAGCGTGCCGTCGGGCAGATACACGTAGCGCAGCAGGCGGTCGTAGCGGTCGCGATTGGTGTTTTGCGGGTCGGCTTCGAGCCGCACATCCTGCGTGCCGATGAGGTCTTTGGTAAACGCCGAGGCCGCCTTGCCAAAACATTGTACCGGTTTGCGTGGGTCTTTAGTTTCGGGTGTATCCACGCCGATAAACCGAATCTTCTCTTCGACTCCATTCATGTCGACCATGATGGTGTCGCCGTCGTCGAACTTCATCACGTGGTACAGCCCGGGCTGGGTTTCTTTGAGTGTATTGCTTTGCGGGGCGTACTTTAAAATGAGCGGTGTCAGAATAATCACCAGCAAACTGGTGATGAGCGTGATGGTCTTTTTATTCATTCTGGGCCGAGCCATGCGTATAGCTTAAGTGAGATGGAGCTGCGTCGCAACGTATTCTGGTGCCACTTTGGTGCCATCGATAAGGATTGGCTCTTCTTCGGCGGTGGGGCGTTCAATAACACCAGCGATACGCTCGAACATATCGGCTGCCGTTTCGTTGTGCGGAATCAGCGGCGTGCGATCACTATGCGTGGCCCGTTCTTTGGCGATCTCGCGCGGGGTTTGTACCCACAGCAAAACCGGTTGTGCGCCCACTTGCATGCACAGCGCGTATTTTTCTTCGCGGTGCTCCAGGCGGTTAAGGTTGGCGTCGTATATCACGCTTTTACCGCTTTGCAGCAGCTCTTCGGTGCGTCGATTCAATTCATTGTAAAGCTGCTGGTGCTCTTGGGGGCTAAAGGTTGGTTGCGGGAATAGCTCCAGGCGAAGCTCATCAGAAGACAGCCGCACCGCTCCGGTAAGTTGTTCTACAATTTTGGCGGTGGTTGTTTTGCCTGCCCCGGGGTAGCCAATGAGCATGTACAGTGTCGGTTGCATAGCTATAGATTACGCCACCGCCACCAAAGGAGCAAATAGTTGTAAATATTATAAAAAGATGGTATCATATACAGCATGACACAAGTTGGCGGTTTGCAGCTCAGAGAACACCCACGGTTTGATGCCCATCATCTGTTTGTGGGGGCGGTTCCGTACATGGTAGACCAAGCACGTGCTGCTGCTATACATGACTCCTACTCTTATCGTGATTTTCGTGTGGGCGCTGCGGTCTTTGCTGTCAAAATGCGACTGAATGAAACCGGCCTGTATGCAGCGGGTAACGTTAAAAGTAAGAAAGAAAAAGCAAAAATATGTGCCGAAAAACGCGTACTTAACCAAGCAGCAAAAAGCGGTTTTACCCGAGCTGTCGGTATTGTTGTTGCTGGAACGACCGATGTCGAACTCATTGCTGAGGTCACCGAAAAAGCAACCCCTACCCTGCATCCGTGCGGTGATTGCAGACATTTGTTTGAAGATCATCGGCTTATGCGGCCTGACACGCTGGTGATTACCACTGGCCTCGAAGATGATATTTATCAAGTACACACGTTTACCGAACTTCAAGATGTGTATGCTCAAAAACGGAGTTTACCCGAGCAGATTACTGCTGACGGCTTTGATAACTGGTCACTCCGCCAGTCATTTTATGACCACATCGCAAATGCACAGTCATATCTAGCAGAGGATGAGCGCCAAACGGCTGCCATGATTGCAAAGATGGCGCTTTTGGCACCGCTTACGGTGTTGACAGCAAACAACTAGTAGTCGATGCCTTTATTAGCTAAGTATTTTTCGTCGAAATGATGCTTGATCTTGGTCATATTGGTGGCAATATCTACTAGCGGCAGCAGCTCTTCGGGGAAATTACGGCCGGTGAGGCACAGGCTGGTGTTTGGTGCTTTGTCTTTGATGAGCTTTCTCATGTCTTTGAGCGGCAGCAAGCCGTTATGAGCTGCGTTGTTGATCTCGTCGCAGATGACTAAGTCGAAGTCGCCGCTGGTTGTTGCTTTGTAGGCTTCGTCGAACGTTTCTTTCGCGGCTTGTTTGTGTTCGGCTTCGCTAATACCCTTAGCGCTTAGGTCGCCGGCGTTGTAAAAGCCCTTCCCGCCCTTATAAAAGTAGAGTTTGTCGCCAAAGATCGGTTGGATTTTAGCGATGAAGCGGTGTTCGCCCACCTCCCAGTGCTTAATAAATTGAATGAAGGCCACTTTCCAGTCGGTGCCTAAGCTACGGGTCATCAGGCCCATGCTGGCGCTGGTTTTACCTTTGCTTTCGCCGGTATACACGATCACTACTGATTTTTTCTGCTTGAAATCTTCAAACGTCATAAAAACTCACTTTTTAGCTGGCTTATTCGGGCTGAGACGCTATGGCTTGGAACAAAAAGCGCACAACGCCCTCGGTTGTTCTATTCCGTTCGTCTGGGTACAAGTTTACCATTTTTTGTGCCGTTTGGAGTATTGGTTCGCCTTCGAATTGACGCGTAGCTTCGGCAAGTTCGCGGTGGCGGGTTCTGCTGGCCGGGAATTCGTGCCCAAAACGGTATGCGACATAGTGTTCATGGTGGTCTTGGGTCAGAATTTGGAGCATTTCGGGGAGTTCATCAGGGCTCACCCCAAGTTGTTCGGCAAAACGGTCGGTTTGGCCCAACAGTTCCATGAGGTACTGAACTGTTTCTTCTACGCTCCCATCACGCTTGGCAGCCATGAGCACTTCGAAACTGGTTAGTTCGGTTGGCGGGGTAGCTTCGTGTTCATGGTCTAACATGTCAATATTATAACATATGTGTCAACTACTACCGAAGTAAAGTTAAGAAGTTTTTAATAATTCTAGAGGTGGGATGCGGTGCATTTACGAAGCTAAAGCACCATCGATTTTAGGGCGGTCAAAGCCAACAATGATGGTGCCGTCGATGTCGAGTACCGGAATCCCCGTTTGATTCGACTTTTCGATCGCTTCGCGGGCAAACTCAGGATCTTCTTCGATGTCTTTTTTGGTGTAGGTAACGCCCTTTTGGTCGAGGTATTCCATAGCGGCGTGGCAGAAGGCGCACCAGCTGGTGCTATATACGGTTACCTTCTTGGTGGTTGTCTCTGGCATCGTACCTCTTATTATAGCATAAGGCACCCTCCGTTTTTTTTGCTGCCCCAAAAACCTGTTGCAGTAATAAACCCACTACTGTTATAATTGGTGGAGATGAAGAGAGCTCCCGCCGCCGACAAGACGACGCAATACTGTCCTGGTGTGATTTGCCCAGGAGGTGTTCTCTAATGTTACCCCTGTTTGCAGCCACTGATATTCACATCAGCCTCAAAGCTGAAACTATCTTTACCGTTGGTCCGCTGAACGTCACGAACTCTATGATTTATGGGCTGCTTTGCGCCGTTGTATTGGCGGCACTGGCTATGCTGGCGGCTCGCAGCATTACAGTGAAGCCTCAAAAGCATCACTTTTTTGCCAACGTCATAGATATGATCGTGGGCTACGTCATTAAACTTCTCGAAGGGCCGTTTGGTACCCCCGAAAAAGCTGCGAAGTTTGCGCCAATCTTTGGCGTATTCTTTTTGTTTATCTTACTGAATAACATGTTTGGCTTGTTACCGATTGTTGGTCCGGCGGTGCACAGTGGACACACACCGTTATTCCGTCCGTTTACCGCCGACTTAAATGGTACGATTGCCATGAGTATTATCGCCATTGTGATTGTGCAGATCCTCAGCATTCGCGAACAAGGGGTCAAGAAGCATTTGCAACACTACTTTAGTGCCAAGCCGCACGACCCCATCAACTTCTTCATCGGTATTTTGGAAGTATTTGGTGAGTTTACTCGTGTTTTGAGCCTGAGCTTGCGTTTATTCCTTAACACTGCCGTAGGCGAAATCCTCGTCGCGGTGTTTACTTCGATGATTCTGTCGGGTGGCCGTACGCCGCTGGCGGTGATCCCCATTATTATGTTCGAACTTCTGGTGGCCTACATTCAGGCCTATGTATTTACGGTGCTCACGGGCACCTACCTCGGTATGGCTGTGAGTCATGCCGATGACCATCACGATGAACCCCAACATGCGGATGACGCACCTCAAAAGGTCGAAGCGGAGGCGTCGCATGCGTAAGGTTACAATGAACCATCTCGCCGTTCGCGGTGAGCTACAAGGGATAAATTTTAGGTAAAAGGAGAAATTATGGTTTCATTATTCGCAGCAGAGGCTGCATCAAACACACCAATCATTGCAAAAGGCGTTATGCTGGCTGTCGCTTTTGGTATGGCTGCTTTCGGCCTGGCATGGGTCGGCGCAAGCTACATGAAAGCTTTGGGTCGTAACCCAGAAGCTGGTAAGGCTGCAAGCCAAATCATTATTATTGCAGCTATGATCGAAGTAACCGCCTTGCTGGCCTTCCTGCTTGGTGCGTTCTTGCTCAGCTAAATTTAGAAAGGATTCAAAAAGGTGACAGGACTTATACCAACAATTTTTGCCGCAAGCGGCGCAGAGCCACAGGGCATTGCTGCTCTGGGGATCGACCCGTGGGCTATTTTGGCGCAGGCCGTCACCTTTTTGGTCTTGTTCTGGATTGTAAAGAAATTTGCCCTCGATAAAATTGTGGCTACCATCGAAGAGCGTCGCAAGACTATCGACAAAGGCGTAACTTTGGGCCTCAAAATGGAGCAAGAAAAAGAGCAGCTCGACGAAAAAGTCGAAGCAATGCTCCGCAAAGCACGCCTCGAAGCCGACAAAGTTATTTCGCAAAGCGAAAAAGACGCTGGCGGCATCATTAAAGAGGCCGAGATTACAGCAAACAAGAAGGCTGACGCACTGATGGCCGAAGCGCACAACCGCATCGAAGATGATATGCAGCGTGCCAAGCGCGAACTCAAGCAAGAAATGGTTGAGCTCGTGAGCGCAGCCACCGAAACCATCATCGAAGAAAAGGTTGATGCAACCAAAGATGCCAAGCTTATTGGCAAGGCGCTCAAGGAGGTTCAATAGTGGCTGCTATTAAGCGCAGTGAACTGGCCGGCGTGATTGCTCAATTAGCAGCAACCACTAAAGATCAGAAGAAACTTGCCAAAGCCATTGCCGGCTATTTGGTGAGTGAGCATCAAACACGCGATCTCGACGCGATTTTGCGCGGCGTCAAAGCCAACCGCGAAGCAGCCGGAATCGTCGAAGCAGATATTACTTCAGCTTTCCCATTAAGTTCAACGCTCCAAAAGGAGATTACACAGGTCTTACAAACCGAATACCCCACTGCCAAGCAGGTAGTTACGAACCAGGATGTTAAATCCGAGGTTCTGAGCGGGCTCAAAGTACAGACTATTGATAAACAGCTTGATGAGACAGCTCGCGGTAAACTGCAGCAATTAACACGGGCAGTTGCCTAACTTAAAGAAAAGGAACCAAAGATTATGACAGATATTTCAATCAAAGAACTCGGCTCCGACATTCGGGCAGCCATCGACGACCTCAAGCGCCGCGGCGACTTCGAGACGGTTGGTGTGGTGACTCGTGTTGGTGACGGTACGGCTTGGATCTACGGCCTCACCGGCTGTGGTTTCAACGAAATGCTCGAAATCGAGGCAACCGATGGCAGTATGATTACTGCTTTTGCCCTCAACCTTATGGAAGATGAGATCGGCGCCGTACTTTTGGGTGATGACGTGCAGGTGAAGGCCGGCGCTAAGGCTCGCCTGACTGGTAAAGTACTCGAAGTTCCGGTTGGCCCAGAGCTCGTTGGCCG
>CAYNBU010000027.1:0-1970 GCA_964395925.1 uncultured Candidatus Saccharibacteria bacterium | reverse complement strand
GCCACCAGTGCATCGGATCCTGCCAGTTTGCAGTATCTCGCACCATACGCTGCAACCGCTATGGGCGAATATTTCCGTGACAACGGCGAGCACGCGCTGATCATTTATGATGACCTCACCAAGCATGCGGCAGCTTATCGCCAGATGTCACTGTTGCTCCGTCGCCCACCGGGCCGCGAAGCCTACCCTGGTGATGTGTTCTACCTGCACTCTCGCTTACTTGAGCGCTCTGCCAAGATGAGCGACGCCAAGGGTGGCGGTTCGCTCACTGCCCTGCCGATTATCGAAACCCAAGCCGGTGACATTAGTGCCTACATTCCAACCAACGTGATTTCGATCACCGATGGTCAGATCTTTATGGAAACCAGCCTGTTCTACCAGGGCATTCGCCCAGCTATCTCGGTTGGTCTTTCGGTGTCGCGTGTGGGTGGTGCTGCGCAGACCAAGGCCGTTAAGGGTGTGGCGGGTAACTTGCGCCTCAGTCTTGCACAGTTCCGCGAACTTGCCGCTTTCGCACAGTTCAGTACCGACCTCGACGCCGAAACCAAGCAACGTATCGAACGCGGTCAGCGCCTGACTGAGCTTTTGAAGCAACCACAATACTCGCCACTCAGTGTATGGGAGCAAACTGCCAGCCTGATGGCCGCCAACGAAGGAGCTTTCGACACTGTCCCAGTCGAAGAAATCAAGCCTGCCCAAAAGACTGTGCTCAGTCGTTTGCAAAAAGAATACCGTAAAGAAATGGCCGAACTCAATAAGGGCAACAAGCCAACCGAAGCAACTCAAAAGCTGATCATTAAGGTTGCTGGCGATGTTGCTAAGGGCTATAACGAAACTAAGAAGGAAACGAAGGCTTAGCCATCATGGATACTCCCCGCGACGAACAGCAAACAGATATGCATCTGGCTTTTGAGCCGCGTGTTGATGCTGCTCCTTGTACTTTTGCTAACGACCCAACAACCATGGATCGAGTAGCAGCCGCTATCAGTGGGTTAAGGGTCGCAGAGGCCCCCACAACTGATGGGCCTGATGCACAGCAAGTCACATTCGGTGAGCTCAGTGCTCAGCGGGAACCTCAACTAAAAGCTGCCAGCCGCCCGGAGGCTACCAATGGCTAGTACGCAGCAACTAAAGCGACGCATGGGTTCTATTAAGAACACCAAGCAGATTACCAAGGCGATGGAATTGGTGAGTGCGAGTAAGATGCGTCGTGCGCAAGAGAATGCTTTTTGCACCCGCGACTTTAGCCGTGTGGCGCGCGAGATTTTGACTCGTTTGCGTGAGTTGACCGATGTCAACGAACATCCACTATTTAAGCATCATGAAGCGGTGAAAACCCGGCTGTACATTGTTATTGCCAGCGACAGCGGTTTAGCCGGAGCTTATAACAGTAATATTCTGCGCCAATTCACCAAAGAACTCAAAGCAGATGAAGCGGCTGGCGTGATCAGCCAAGCAATTGTGATTGGCAAACAGGCCGCACACTTTGTGGGGCGTATCGACGTCTGCGAAGCAATCGCTGTATACAATGAGTTCCCTGCTCACCCAACGGCAAATGACATCCAGCCTATTCTGCAAACCGTTACTGAACAGTACGTCGATGGCAAAGTTGATGCGGTTGACATCATTTATACCGACTACATTTCGAGTGTTCGCCAAGAAGTAACTGTCCAGCGGTTACTCCCTGCGGCTTTTAAAGCAGTCGAAGTCGATCATGATCTTGAGCTTGCAGCCTTTGAGCCATCGGTTAAAGAAGTGCTTGATCGTACAGCTGAACGGTTGATCGAAGCCCAACTCACTCAGGCGTTGCTCGAAAGTTTCGCCAGCGAGCATTCTATGCGCATGATGGCTATGAAGAACGCCACCGATAACGCCAGCGATCTTATTGACGACCTCACGCTCGCTTTTAACACCGCCCGGCAAGCAGGCATTACCCAAGAAATCGCCGAAATTACCGGTGGAGCGGAGGC
>CAYNBU010000026.1:0-11279 GCA_964395925.1 uncultured Candidatus Saccharibacteria bacterium | reverse complement strand
ATCATTAAGGCCGAAGTTACACCCCGCGAACTCGCTAAGATTCTCGATAGCATTCGCTAATAAGCCTCTTTATCAGTGTTCATCTCTTTAGGCAAACAGAAAAGGGGTAGACTTTTTAACGATAAAGTGGTATAATCATCACTTATGTCTCGCCAGATTACCGACATCCGGTCGGTTCAATTCGAAAAGTGGGCCGATTCGGTCGCCGATGGAGCCTCGCTTGACCCTACTGCTGTTGGGAGGCTTAAGGCGTTTGCTAAATCTGCAATCCAATCTCAAAAAGGCGGCCTAGACCAAGAGGTGATGGGTGAATTCCTCACAACGGTGGTAGCCGCAGAAACTGAAGGGCACGGTCTGCTCAAAAGCCGCGCTTTTCGCTATCCTGGCGTAAGTGATATTCCTGAGTTCGGAACCGAACGAACCGCTAACAATACCGTGGCCTCAGCCACAGGTAATGCTAGTTTCATGATTTCCTACGCTGGCGTGGAGTCATTTTTGGCAGGCGATGAAAGACGCAAAACACGGGCCGTCGAGCATATTATTGATATCGACGATTATGTACTCAAGATCCGTGGCGGGTCAGGAGCCGGCTGTTTCTCGCTCGACCTGGGGCTCGGCTTTAACGCGACAACCAGATACAACGAGCTCTGGCGCACCGGCTTCGACACCGAACACCACGGTGACGTTATGGGCGCCCGCATCATCCGCACAGGAAGCGGCGTCAAACCAGATGACACTCCTAAAAAAGACCGATTCGACCAATTCAGAAAAGACTTTGGCATCATGCCGCAGCGGCTGCTCGGCCTAACTTCTTTGTACATGATGCGCGAAATGAACCCTGACTACCTGTTGGCACTGTCCACTGAAGGCGGAAAACGGCTTTCAACCCTGGGGCGCTCAAAGGGTGGCTGCGATTATTCGGCAATATTCCGAAATATCGGCTTCCAAGACAGTCCCGATCCATATTATTTGGCTGGCGGAGCCGGTTCCGAAGCCTTTTTCGACACGCTCGAGCGTGCAAACATTACCCGAAGAGAAGCTAACACGCTCGACCAAGTGCTTAGCACCGTGCAAGAAACAATGTCAGCGCACGAAGCGCAGGGCGGGACCTCGATACATGTCGAACTGTGCTCACAGCAAGACTCTGCAACGCTCGAACGCGAACTCGCCATCTACATGAAATAGTTAGTGAAAAAGTCTTCACTGCTTTTTAGTTGAAGGCGGCCTACAGTAGTGGGCATGACACAACGTATTCGCAAAAATTTCGATTTACCAACCAGGCACCTCGGACCAGAAGGTCATTACGTGCCACCAAAGGCCCGCGACGAGGCCGAGATTGCACGACGCCGCGCGATGCGATCCGGCCGGGGTATACTCATGGCCGAACAGCAGGAATTCGGAGTAAAAGTCGGTGCACTTATACTTGAACACCCGCAAGCTGCCGAAGATATAGCATTTACTTCGCCTATTTTAGCAGCGAGCGGGATTAACACCGCGTGGTTTAGCTTTGGTCGGACACTTGACGTTATGCGCCGAGAACTCAAACTACCTCACCCAAGCCAGCGACGGCCTATTACTACCGATGGCCTCTTAGAAGACGCCCAGCTTGGATTCTTTGAAGCAGCTCATTCAGCTGAGAAAATCACAAAACAGGCTCGCAAAGGCGGGCTTGAATATGCTAATCATGCAATACCGTTCGGGCGAGCAATCGGCAATGCATCACTTAAGTTGGCATGTGTCACCCTCGCCGACACTCTTGTAGGGCTCGACGAAGTAACGACCTCTGAAGTGATACGCAGACACTGTTTGCAGACACTCCAGACCTCTCGCGACCTTAGTACCGTCATTGGTTCTGCCCCATCACTAGCACAACTCGCAAATCCGGACAGCGACCTATCGGTACATTGGCGCCGTACTGCACCAAATGGGGCAGTTGAGGCTTATGAGCAAGCAGTAGCGATGCTCACGACGCCTGTAGAGTTTCCTCAATAAAGAAGGGTTTTCCCTTTTTGTAGAGCTCGACGAGTGTGGGCATGTTTGGTAACATCTCGGCACTCGTGAAGTCAGGGTCTTGTTGCCAAAAGTATTCTGCGTGTTCGTCGTTTTGCACCAGCTCGCCAGTGACGTTTTCGCACACCAGCAAGGTGAAGTGCGTAAAACTCTCGAGTTCCGTACCTTCGTACACCCGGAAGTAACCACCGCCGAGTACCGCAAAATTACCAGTGAGCCCGGTTTTTTGTTGGCAAATCTGCGCTGCGGCAGCGGGGGATTCAGCTACCGAATTCGGCGCGCCGTGCATAAAGCCTACCTTGCCAAGGAGCGGATAAGTGTTGCGCTCATATAGTAGCCATGCGCCATCAGACTTGCGGCGGATGATCAAAAACAGCACCGAGTCGGCTTGGTCAATAAAGGCCTGCTCGTTATCGAACACCCGCGTACCCAAACGCCGTCCTTTGGGGGTCAATGAATACAACCCCTCCTCAGTTTTGGCCACGTAGCCTGCACTTATCGTCTTTTTCAAGTGGTAAGTGAACAGCTTACTGTCGATAGTATTGGGTTTGAGCTCACTAAAACGCAGCTGCGGGGTCTGCGCCAAGGTATACACAATAGTTCGCTGCAAGTGATGATCGAGCATAGTTTTAGTATACGTGATCCACCTTAGTGTTGACTAAAAGTAGTTTTTGTGATACTATGTAGTGATGATACACCCAGATGGAACCCCTAGAACTGAAATACACCTTGTTTCTGACCTCGCAGCGGCTTATGAAGTTGCCCGGCAACTCGACGCCGAAGGATATGCCCTCGACATGGAAGGCATCCTTGGCAATTACGTAGGCAATAAACCCTGCGACGACGAAACCTTTGAAGACTTCATGCACGACCAAGGTGAAGTCAATATAGCCCAGACCCAAGACACCATCCTTGACAGCCCTGATGCCGCTTTTGGCATTGTAACCAACAACACAAACCAAGGTGAACACGGCTTTGGCCTCGTGACCCAAGTTGCCGCTATGCTCGGCATTCCTTACGCTCACAAGGGCATGATGGTTGACGGCGTTGAACTTCGTAAAAAACCGAGTGGCGACCAATCAAAACACTTCTGTGAAACAGTTGACGTCAACCCACGACAAACTGTACTCATTGACGACCAAGGTGTAAAAAACGCCGGCGAAGCCGTACAAGCTGGTCTTGGAGCAATTATCGTTCCTGATCCCATCGGTTTGCCTCGTGAAGGCAGTAAGCGCGTCGAGGAGCACACAGGCGTTCGCCGGTTCCGTGCCGTTGAACCACTTATCTATCGTAGTCTCCGAAATCGTGGGGCCATTGCACGTGTTGCCTATGCCAAGATCGCCGGAGTCGACATCGATTTAATCGGCGACTTCTACGACCACCGCGCCAAGTAACCCTAGTTCGAGAAAAAGTCTACAATAGCTGCGAACGCTGTTTCGCGTTCTGGGTTAAAGTCATGGCCTGGTTCTTCGAACACAAGCCGACGCGGCTGATGCCCGACAAGCTTTTGGAGCCAGTCATGACAAGACTCGTACTGAAAGCAAATTGACAAACCTGGCTCAGTTCCTAGACGATGCGGCTCCTATTGCTTTTGACCCCGCTGTCGAAAGAACAAAGAATACCCCAGATTGTTGGTATACATATCTTTCAGGTCAGGCTGGCAGTGAGATGACCCGTAGGCTAATAGAGCATGGGCCAACTGGCATTTCTGCCGAAGCATAGCTAAAGTAGACTAGGGACAGACGCTACACTGCATCTGGAGTAGCAGGCAACAGATCGTTAGCCGCCATCTCTTTGAGAACGCCACCCAAAAGATGGTTACTTGCGAAACGGATTACATACTTGTTAGGGCTCTTTGGGTGAGACATCAGAAGCTTCTTCTCTTTCATAGAAGCTAGCACTCTTGATGTTTGCACACGAGCTGAGGGCGTCGTTCCGAACAAGTGACGCACGTCTGCCGCTTGAATCAAATCCTTCTCCATGGCAATCGTTAGAATTTCAAACTCAACATCAGAGATGTGTTTGTTGCTTCTTGCTTCTTTAATGACGGGAGTGAGTATATTCCCCACTGTATATTTTTTGTTAAGTAGCTTGCTTACACGAGTCACTTCATCCAGAATACCGTTTGCGACGTACAGGCACCAGTCTTCAAGTTCGTTTCCTTTGCCACTATCCGCTTTCTCGAGCTTCTTGTAGTATTCCTTGCGATCCATGCAGAATATCGAAGATGGGTTTAACAAGCGCACGCTATTGTCAATAAAGCCAGCCTCAACAAGCATGGCGTAAGTTAATAGTCGCGCAGTTCTCCCGTTACCATTGTCAAATGGGTGAATAGCCGTAAAGCGGTGGTGGGCAATTGCAATCTTGATGATGTCATACTGATGACCTGAGTCTTCATTAATGTAGTCGACTAGATCGGACATCAGTGCTTGTACCGCTGTATGATTTGGTGGCGTATGGGAGCTTTGTTCAATTTTCACTTCTTCAGTCCTGAACTTACCGGGCGTTTTGCTACCATCTTCTGTTAGATTTTTGACTGCTATTTTGTGAAGCTCACGAATGGTACTTAGATCGATTTTTGTTTCATCAGTTACGGTACTCTCTATGAAAGCAATGCCTTCACGAATATTGCGCAGCTCGAGCAAAGACTCATCGTTTGAGCTATTACCAGCATTAACAACATCATCAGCCGCACTAACTAATGTTGTCCTGTTACCCTCAATGCGAGCACTCGCTATACTCTCCAGAAAATGCATTATTTCCTTCAGGTCAAAAAATAGCCATGGTGGAGTAGAGCCGCTCACTTCTGAGTAGCGTAGCTTTTCTAGCTCAAAGACAGCATTGGCTAATTGCGAGTCAAATGTAGGGTTAATCCGAAGAATTTTTTCCATGCCTATATAATAACTGACTTTAACGAAAGTGTCAACAACTTTTAACATTAGGGCATAAATTGTATCTGTTAATACACATAAATTGTTACATGAACTTTTAACATTTTGTTAAAACATGATTTAACATGAGCGATTAGTACTGGCGTGCAGAGAGATAGATTTGAGAACCAGATTTACAGGGGTAAAAAAAGAAAGGCCCTCAAGTGCTTGAAAGCAGCAAACTTGAGAACCTTTTCTTATCTGTAATTTGGTTTAATCCCAATATGGTGACCCCGGCGGGATTCGAACCCGCGATCTTCTGGATGAGAACCAGATATCCTAAACCGCTAGACGACGGGGCCGTCGTAATGCGTAAAACGCACGTGGTACGCAGCCTACCATAGCACAATCTGCTTTGAGCGTCCAGAGGTAGACACTCAAAACCGAGCATGACATAATGGTTATGGTAACCCTATGAACCACGTTCCGGTTAAACTACTCCAGCGAGTCCGCTGGGCTCTTGTTGCGTATAACGGCATTTTATTGGCCGCCTTTGCTAGTTATACCGTATTTTTAGGCAAAACCGAAGCCTTCCAAGGCTTCGGAGCAGTTATCATAGGTCTGGCCATATTACAGATCATTTATGAAATCTGCGACAGCACCATCCTGTTTAAAGAAAGTTACTGGCCCAAAACCTGGCTTTCACTTGCATTTGCGCTCATTCAAACTTTTATAATCGTGCAGGCAACAGGAGTTTACGGCTCACCGTTTATTGTGGCCGCTTGCGTACTTATTTTTATCGCCGAAGCGATTAGCCCCTTTGTGGGCGTGGCGGTCATATCTGTCGTTTTGGTTAATTTAGCGCTGTCGTTCTCTGGAGTATTAAATCGGCCGGTCAACCTGACCAATATCCTTGTGTTCTTATTCGTCACCGCTGTCGCAACAGCCCTCGGCTTCTGGTTCTGGCGTAAGCGATATATAAATCGGCCATCTTCGGTAGACGACCTCAGCAGCTCGCTCAGCACCGAGCAAGCCAAGTCTGATATCATCCTCGGCGCCATCGAAGACGGCGTTATTTTACTTGATGACCAAGGCGTAATTCGTGTATTTAACCCCGGGGCTGCCCAGATTACCGGCTGGCCGCAAAGTGATGCAGTGGGGCTTGAATACCGCTCAGTTATCAGGCTCGTGAACGACAAAAACGAGCCCTACACCCCCGAACAAGATCCATTCCAGCGCATCCTTGCCGATAAAAAGACTGTACGAGATAACACCGCAACCTTGGTCATGCACAACGGCAAACATACTGCTATTACCATAAGTGCCTCGCCCCTACTTGCCAAAGACGGAAACACCATTGGCTCAGTGGGAGTGTTCCGCGACGTCAACGAAGAACGCCAGCAAGAAAAGCGCAGTGCCGATTTCGTGAGCACTGCTAGCCATGAAATGCGCACTCCAGTAGCTGCTATCGAAGGGTACTTAGCTCTCGCCCTAAACGACCGCGTAAGCACCGTCGACACCAAGGCTCGTGAATATCTCGAAAAGGCCCACGATTCTACTCAGCATCTCGGTAAGCTCTTTCAAGATTTGCTTACCAGTACACGGGCCGAAGACGGCCGCCTCAGCAACCATCCATCAGTGATCGAGATGAGTAGTTATATTGAGAAGCTCGCTGAAGACCTTCGTTTCACTGCCGAAAAGAAGGGCTTACACATGGAATACGTCATGGGCACCCACGACCAGCCAATTAACGCCACCAGCACCAATGGGCCAAAGGTAGTGAAGCCGTTATATTACATATTTGCTGATCCTGAGCGCATCCGCGAAGTAATCACCAACTTATTCGACAACGCCGTTAAATACACCGAGTCAGGTACCATTTCGCTCGGGCTCACGGGCAACACTGATGTCGTACAAGTATCCGTTAAGGACACAGGGCCGGGCATTCCTTCAGATGACATCCCGCATCTATTCCAGAAGTTCTACCGCGTCGACAACTCAGCTACCCGCACCATCGGTGGCACTGGCTTGGGTCTGTTTATTTGCCGTAAGATCATCGAGCTGTACAATGGCCGCATCTGGGTAGAAAGCACCGAAGGCAAGGGGAGTATCTTCTACATAAACCTGCCACGCATTAGCGCTCAAAAAGCCCAAGAATTACAAGCTGCAGAAGCACTACAACAACCAGCGAGCACACCTATATCAACAACGGGGAGTTCGTGATACAATGCAACTAAACCATAAGCATCATTGATGTATAAACAGGGGACCTTATAAAATGGCAAAAGTAATGCTGGTCGAGGACGACAATAACCTCAGAGAAATTTACGAAGCTCGTTTGGTGGCTGAAGGATACGAAATCGTTGCCGCGCACGACGGTGAAGAAGCACTGGCACTCGCAGTAAAAGAACGCCCCGACCTGATTATTTCTGATGTTATGATGCCTAAAATCAGCGGCTTTGATATGCTCGATATTTTGCGCGGCACCCCCGAAACCCGCAATACAAAAGTCATTATGATGACTGCCCTCGGCCAAGCCGAAGATCGCGCTCGCGCCGACAAGCTTGGTGCCGACCGCTACCTGGTTAAATCTCAGGTTACCCTCGAAGATGTTATTAAAGTAATCCAAGATATCCTCAGCGACGATGGCACCGGCGCAAACGATCCAGCAAAGCCTACCGTGCCCGCTCCTACTATAGACAATACCGCTGCCGATCAAGCCGGACCAACACCTGTTGTTGCCGCTCCACCAGAGCCAACAACGCCAGTCGAGCCTGTAGTAGCAAATACTCCAGCCACTAAAGATCCGGCCACCCTAGCGCCAGCTGTAGAGCCACCACAACCCACCCCAGCGCCCAAACCACCGGTTACTCCCGCTCCAGAACCGGAGCCAGCCGAACCATCAACTCCAGCGCCCGAAGAACCTATAGAAGCAGCTGCTGCACCCAAGTCCGAGCCAAAGCCAGAACCAGCATCGGCCGTTAAGCCGCCGCAGCCTAAGCCGCTTCCTGTAAAAGACGCTCCAGCCCCAGAACCCGCCGCAAAAAGCATTACTGTAACTGTAGAGAGCGAAGCAGAAGAAAAGAAAGAAGAAAAGCCCGAAGTCATTTCACGCCCTACACCAAAACCTGAGTTGACCGATGATGTTGCAGACGCTCCAAGCGCGCCCTTTGATTCGCCGACACCCGGTGCACCACCAGTAGACTCTGCCAGCGGCGATACTCAAGCTCCTACAAAAGAAGAGGCCGCCAAGCCATCACCTAAAGATTCCGGTCCTGCCCTACCCAAAATAGACGAGCCCATCCAGACCGAACAAGAAGAAGCAAAGGTTGCCGAACAGCAGATCCAAGATTTTGTTTCGAGCAATCCAACGCTCAGTAGTGCCGCAGATGAGCCTTCTACCAGTAGTACCGAGCAAGAACCACCATCTCATCGAAAACTTGTCCTCACGCCTACTGGTAATGCCACAAAAGAGAGCGTAGACCTTGATGCACTCCTGGCTAAAGAGGGTGAGGATGCAAGTGTCCCCGCACCGCAAACCGATACTGTCATCACTCCAGCAGAAGCGAATGACGATACCCCCGAAGACACACCCAAAGTTGACCCCAGCCAGATAGCTCTGTAAGCTTTGGCTAGTATGCAAACACGAATCAACCGTTACATCGCCCAGGCCACCGGTATGAGCCGGCGCGCTGCCGACGAGGCAGTTGCTCAGGGCAGAGTAACTATTAACGGGCAGCCAGCTAAGCTTGGCGACAGTGTCAGCAGCACCGACCAGGTGACTTTCGACAAAAGCCCCGTGTCGCCAAAAGCCGCAGACATGACGGTGATGTTCCATAAGCCAGTAGGCTATGTGTGTTCGCGTGACGGACAGGGGAGCCGCACCGTGTATGAATTGCTGCCGTACGACATGCAAGACCTGCGCATGGTTGGCCGGCTCGACAAAGACTCCAGCGGCCTGCTTATTCTTACAAGCGACGGGCAACTGGCGCACCAGCTCACGCACCCAGGCTTCCAAAAGAAGAAGGTGTACGACATTATGCTCGACAAAGCCTTGCAACCAAAAGATGTTGAAACAATTCAACAGGGGATCAAGCTCGAAGACGGCCTGAGCCTTTTGCAGCTCAAAGGAGCCGGCAAAGGCTGGCAAGTCACTATGTATGAAGGCCGCAACCGCCAGATCCGCCGTACCTTTGAGCAACTCGGCTACACGGTGGTAAAACTCCACCGCACCGTGTTTGGGCCATACCGCTTGGGCGGCCTGGCGGCAGGCCAAACCCGCACCGTTGACGTTTAGTATATTTCGGCAGTAAATAATAAGCTTGTCAATAGCTTGTACCTCTGTTATACTGTAAGGAATGAGCAAAAAAGTTCCTATCGTTGCAATTGTCGGGCGTGCCAATGTTGGCAAGTCTAGTTTGTTTAACGCCGTTATTAAACGCCGCGAAGCCATTGTAGCCGACGAACCAGGCACCACCCGCGACAGCATCATGGGCAAAGCCAGCTGGGACGGCAGCGACTTCTGGCTGGTCGACACCGCGGGTATCAAAGACCCCGAAGACGACTTCGAGTTTACTATTCAAGAACAGATCATGCAGGCGGCCGACACGGCCGACATCATCTGGGTGGTGATCGAGGCCCAGGCCGCTATTACCGAAGAAGATCGCCGGGTGGCTAAAATGGCACTCAAAACCAAGAAGCCCGTCTATTTGGTGGTTAACAAGCTCGACCAGGCTCGCAAAGCCAAGCCCGAAGATTTCCAGCGCCTCGGCATTAAGAAGATCGTACTCACCAGCGCCACCCAAGGCAAGGGTATTGCAGACCTGCTCGACGACGTGATTGAAGCACTGCCGCAAGCCACCATTACCGAAGACGAAAACCGCATCAAGATCGCTGTATTGGGCCGCCCAAACATGGGTAAATCACATCTGTTTAACACCTTGGCCAAGAAGCAACAGGCGATAGTGGCAGACGTTGCCGGCACCACCCGCGACATCAACCGCACCGTTGTTCGTTTTAATGGCCGCGAGATTGAGCTGCTCGACACTGCTGGTATTCGCCGCAGCGGTAAAATCGGGCAGGGTGTGGAACGCTTTAGTATCATCCGTACCCTCAGCGCCATCGAAGAGGCCGACATCTGCCTGGTACTCATGGATGTCAACGAAACAGCCACCGCACTCGACCAAAAAATCGCCGGTATGGTTAAAGAGGCAGGCAAGGGGCTCATTTTGGTCGTGAGCAAGTGGGACAGCCTGAGCGAAAAAACACCGTATACTCGCGACGAACTGGCCGCCAAGATCAAAAATGACTTCGTATTTGTGCCGTGGGCCTCACTCTTATTCACCAGTAGTGTAACGGGGCAGAATGTCACTAAAATCTTCGAACTGGCCACCGAAATTAGCGATCGCCGCAAGCAAGTTATTAAAACGAGCGAACTTAACCGCTGGCTGGCCGACGTAACGCACAGCCACCCGCCAGCTGGCCTCAAAAACCGTAACCCAAAGCTTAATTACATCGTGCAAGAAACCGACAACTCTATCCCCAGCTTCAAGGTTTTTGGCGCACACACTAAGTTCCTCCACTGGAGCTACAAGCGCTACATGGACCGCACCATGCGCGAAAAGTGGGACTACGACGGCTCGCCAATTCAGTTCTGGTTCATCGAAAAACACGTCACTCATAAACATGGCACTCGTCACAACCCCGACGAATAGGCTATACTACCCTACAACATGGGTTTATTCGTAAAAAAGACCAACACCGACCGCATGCAACAGGTGTACAGCATCGGGCAAAACCGTACTGTGCTCATTGTTGGCCTCGGTAACATTGGCAAAGAGTACAACAAGACCCGGCACAACATCGGGTTTGACTGCGTTGATACCTTTGCCAATGAACAAAGTTTTGGCGCTTGGGCGCTCAAAAAAGACCTCAAGGGGCACACTGCCAGCCGCACTATTGATGACACACGGGTTATTCTGCTTAGGCCGGCCACTTTTATGAACCTCAGCGGTGAGGCAGTACAGGCCGTACAGAACTTCTATAAGATCACCAACGCCCAAACCTTGGTGGTGCACGACGAGCTCGACATCCCGTTTGGTGACATTCGTACCAAGCAGGGCGGAGGGTCGGCTGGCCACAACGGGCTTAAATCGGTTATTGCCCTCTGCGGTGAAGACTTCTACCGCATCCGTATTGGCATCGCCAACGACTTTAGCCCGCAGGCCGACAGCGCCGACTTTGTGTTAGGTAAATTCACTAAAGAAGAGCAGGGTAGCTTACCAAAAATCAGGAGCGACGTTTCCGCGCTCCTGACCCGTTTCGTTACTAACGGCACTTTATAAACTACCGTTGTTCACCAAGCCATTGAATAGCTTTGTAGAACGTATGGTTACTTGG
>CAYNBU010000025.1:8513-12072 GCA_964395925.1 uncultured Candidatus Saccharibacteria bacterium | reverse complement strand
CACCCTGAGTGCCCCATACTGTAAGGACTGTGATATACCTCACTTAGACTTATCCCCATGATATTTGTACAACGCCTTGACTTTTCCACAGCCTTCATTTGTAATATTTGCATTTTCCTGTCTTTGATATTTTTATATACGTTCCCCTGCACTGTCGCACATTTTTGCTTTTTTTGACTTTTTACGTTCTTACTATGCTAATATAGTTTTTTCTACATACGCAATAAAACAAACTACGTGAACAAAAGGCGAACACGGGGAGGGGTGAGAAAGGGGCTCTTTAGGCTCGGCCTATTTATAGTAGGCCCGGCCATCAACACGCACATCAATGTACTCTGCGGGCGTAATACCATCTCGCTCAAGCCGTGCACGGGTAGCCAAGAAGGTGCCAGCCGCTTCCCTCGCCTCGGTATCCACGCTGAATTTCACCGTGTACGGTGAGCCAACAATACGCATATCTATCTGGTGAGCCCTCGGTGGCAATACAATGGTTTCGACTGTCAGGCCCTTAGCTTTAAGCTGCGCGATGACCTCTGTTACAAAGGCAACTTCTTCGCCCGGCAGGGCAAACTTTCCTACTTCGGTGGGTAATCCTGTCTGATCTTGAATAACAGGTAGGGTTTCGCGAACAGAAGAAGCAAGGTCTTCAGACTTCATAATAACCATGCCCCGGCGATCCAAAACATACGACTGCCCTTGGTTCACCACAATCAACGCCGGCTGGGCTGTTGATATATTTACAATGGGTCGGCGACCAATAAGCGGCAAGGTCAGAGCAGCATCAGCTACCTCTGGGAATTGTTCGCGAAACTCCTTTTCGAATCCCTTCGTATTCACCGTAAACTTGGTACGGCTAAACAGTGAATTATCCAAGATGTTTTGCGCTCCTTCTTGGTAAGCATCCTTGCCGCGCAGCGTAAACGATTGATCATCCTCTTTACCGACAAAGTTAATTTTGGCATTTGGCGTGAGGCTCAGCGCGTACAGCGCACACCCAACCACTACGATCAGTGCCACCAACGAAGGAATGTTCCGAATCCACTCCTTGCGCCCTGGCATACGAGTTTTCTGCTTAGTATCAGTGGTAGCCTGCTGCCGAGCCTCTTGCTGGTGCCCCGAAGCCCGATTTGCATGATACGAAAACACATTTCGCTGCTCGGTTGCCGCCGGTTGCCGCCGCCCCGAGGGTGTCGGCTCCTGTTTTTTACGCTTAAAAGATACCACGCCTGCCCTCTACTCCCCTGCCCCTTGCGCAGTTTTTATAATGAGGTCGGCCAACTTAGCAGTAGCATCGTGTGGCGTCACACGGTGGAACTTCATACCGAGCTTTTTACGCTGCGAAGCGCTGCTGAGCAACTTTTCGATAGTCGTTTGCAACGTTTCGCCTGTATCTTTGGCGAGCGTGGACTCATCGACCACCAAAACAGCACTTTCATCGGCCAGCACCTGCGCATTCTTCAGCTGGTGACCACCGGTTAACAGCGGATTTGGCACCACAATCGAAGCCTTGGCCTGCACCCCCAGCTCCGCGAGCGTGTTCGCGCCCGCACGGGTCACCACGACATCGGCAGCTCCGGTATATTGATGCAGCGGGCTCATCAGCTCTAACACCTTGAGCCGAGCATCGCTAAAGACCCCGTAACACTTACTCTTCCCTTTACCCGCCTGGTGTATGATCCATAATTTGGGGTGCGCTTTTAGCAACTTCGGGGCGATGTGCACCATCGCTTTGTTGATACTCGCCGCACCCAGACTCCCGCCCGTTATTAGTAGTACGAGCGCGTCTTTGGGGATACCAAGCTCCTTTTTGTAAGCAGCTTGCTGATCACTGGTAACCAGCTCATGCGAACTGCTTACCAGCACACCAACAAAGCGAGCTCTACTCTTTGGATATTGATAATTTTCGACCGGCAACCCCGTAGCATGCAGCTTCGCCCAGCGGCCTACCAAACGATTAGCCAGCCCGGGCATAGCATCTGAATCATGTGTAATAAATGGGATACGGAGCAATGCGGCCGCAAAGCCTACGGGCACGCCCACAAAGCCCCCTTTTAGTAAAACGACATTGGGGCGCACCCTGATCAGTATTGCAACGCTTTGCACAAAGCCAATGCTCACAAAGAAGAAATCACGTAAGTTAAGTAGGTTAGTTTTTATATCAAACACGCGCTTTAGGGACGATTCGCCATTGTAGCGGCGGAACTTCCCCGCAAAAATGCGATACTGCCGGTCGAACAGATGGTGGTCTTTGGTCATGTGCGCAAACTTCGAACCATGCTCACCGATGTAAGTGATCTCAATCGAAGGGTCGTCTTGTTTAAGTGTCTCGGCGACGGCTAACAGCGGCGTTATGTGGCCGCCTGTCCCGCCCCCGGTAAGTAGCACCTTCATGGGCTCTTCCTTTATCGTTAAAGCCAGCTAAGCTAACCTGGAATGTAGTATACCGCGAAATCTGGAACACCATACCAACCGCACCCAATACAAAGATCAAACTGGTACCGCCGTAACTGATGAACGGCAGCGTAATCCCTTTGAGCGGCAGCAAGCCCAACATGGCTCCGACGTTAATAATCACTTGAGTGCTGAGCCAGGCTAATATCCCTACCACCAGTAACTGGCTATAATCGTCGGCCGCTCGTTCGGCAATCTTAAACATGCGGCTAAAGAACCCCACGAATAAGCCAATCAGGGCCGCTACGCCGATAAATCCGAACTTTTCGGCCATAATAGCGAAGATGGAGTCATTGGCTGCCTCAGGCAGGTATCCGTAGGCCTGAACGCTATTTGCCACGCCCAGCCCAAACACACCACCCGAGCCCACGGTAATCAGCGCCTGGCACACCTGATAGCCGGTATTTTGGCAATCACGCTCGGGGTTCGCAAAAGTCATCAGGCGATCACGCCGATAAGCACTGGGTGCAATCAGCAGGAACACGCCAATAGCCATCACGCCGCCAATCATCAGAATGCGCTTCATGGGCAACCCGGCAACAATGGCCATCGCTGCTGTCATGGCCACCATAACAGCGGTAGAGCCAAAGTCGCTCTGAATCACCCCCACCACCACACCAATGATCGCCAGCGCAATGAATATCGGCTTAAGGGTCTTGTTGAAGTCTGCTATATTGCCTTCTTGTATACGCTGCACCAAAAACGAGGCCAGCCAAATGAGCAAAGCAAACTTAATCAGCTCAGCCGCTTGAAATGACAACCCCCCTACCTGAATCCAGCGATAAGCGCCATTTACTTCTTCGCCCAACAAGCGGACGGCCACTGCCGCGGCCGCAGCAATGATAATCAGCGGTTTCTGCAAGCGCTGCCACAAGGTTATCGGGATATGCGCAAGCGCAACAAAAGCCACAATACCAAGCGCGATAGCAATCAGCTGCTTGGTGGCATAGTAGTTCTCGCTAACTCCTTTTTGAATGGCAAGGCCAGGGCTAATGGCATACAGCACAATAAGGCCAATACCAACCAGCGCCGTAGCAAGCAGCAACAGCCAGTAGTCTGGCCGGTGCTTGCGCTGCCCCCCTTCGGTGGCGACAGCAGAAGGTCGGCG
>CAYNBU010000025.1:0-8413 GCA_964395925.1 uncultured Candidatus Saccharibacteria bacterium | reverse complement strand
CATGGTGGCGATATCGACAAAAATCGGAGCCGCCGCCTTCGAGCCAGCATAGCCCGGAATGCCCGGTTCGTTGACGCGCGTCACAATGACATATTGCGGTGCATTGCCGCCGACAAACCCCATAAAGGTTCCGTTGAATTTGTCTTCGTAGTAACCACCGCCCGGCATAGCAATCTGAGCCGTACCTGTTTTACCGCCGATACTATACCCGGCTGGCAAGTTTGGCATACCGTACGTACGGTGATTTTTGCTAAAGCTGTAATCCATGATCTCGGTGACTATTTGGCTGGTAGTTGGCTTTACCACATCGGTGCGCACCACCGTTGGTTGCTTGGCTTCGAGTGTGCCTTTGCTATTGCGGTAGCCATCCACCAACGTGGGCTTGTAGTAGGTACCGCCGTTAATCACACTCGACAGCGCAGCACCAAGCTGCAGCGGCGTGGCTGTCATACCCTGCCCGAACGAAGTGTTGGCATATTGCAGATTCAGGCCGTAGCCCTCGTTTGGATCAGGAATGGTTCCCGGCGACTCATACCCCTGTTCGGTGTTGGTATTCTTGCCAAATTGGTAACGATCAACCATGTAACTGTGCCAGGTGTTGCGCGCTTTTTCGTTGACCTGGCCACCGCCCATCTGCATCAGCAACCAGGTGGCGCCGGTGTTCAGCGACAACTGAATAATATCCGACACCGTGCGCGTGCCGGCTCCGCCGTCTTCTTCGATGTTGGTAATCTCGTAGCCGTCGATCTTATAATGTGCCGGGTCGTAGTACGATTGTTCTTTGGACACCGCATTCTCGTTAAGCGCCGCGGCGAGCGTCAGCGGCTTCATAGTCGACCCAATCTCAAGCGGAGCACTTACCGAACTATTGGTAAACACCGAAGCATCACTCACCTGAAAGAACTCGGCCGGATTATACGTAGGATACGTCGCCATAGCCTTAATCGCCCCCGTTCGCGGATCCATAATCAAAGCGTCGCCCGACTTCGACTTGGCGCGTTCCAGCCCAGCCTTCAGAATATCTTCGAGCTGCTTCTGCATCGATACGTCAATCGTCGTAACCACACGTTTGCCGGCTACCGGCTCTTTTACCACATTATCTTTATTAGATACCAGCGGCACGCCGCGAGCGTCGGTAATCGCCTTGAGCTCACCGTCTTCGCCCTTCAGCTCGCTATCAAGCGCTTGTTCGATGCCATACTTCCCTTCGCCTTCATCATTCACAAACCCCAGTACGCTGGCCGCCAGCGAACCTTGCGGGTAGGTGCGATTGCTGGTTTCACGCGTTCCCAAGCCTTTAATATCGAGCTTATCGAGTTGTTCTTGCTGCTCTTTCGACAGTTTCTTGGCCAAAATCGCATAGCGCGTATCGCTTTGCATCAGTTTGCTGTATTCGGCTGCGTTGCCACCAGTGATAGCCGCTGCCTTAGCCGCCGCCTCATCGGGGTTCTTTATGTACTTGGGGTCAGCAAACAGGGTGTAGAGTTTTTGGTTGAGCACAATCGGTACAAAGCCATTGCCGTCGTGCGCCTCAATCACGCCGCGCTCGGCCGGCACCAAATACTCCTTGAGCTGGCTACTGAGCGCTGCCTTGCGATAATGATCATGTCGTATAACTTGCAAGTAAAAAGCGCGAATAACAAAAATTGCGGCAACAAGTAAGAGTACTCCAGCCCACAGGCGGAGTCGTTGCACGGCCGGGGCCGGTCGTGGAGTTTGAATGGCTCGGGGCTGCACGAGAGTTATGTATCTCCTTAGTTTTGTACCGTTGCACTCGGTGCGACAGAAACAAGGCCGCTCGCGGCAGTGCTTGCTTGCACGCGTTCCAACGCCTGCAAACGTGCTGCCGAAACTTCAAGGTCATCGTGTTGCTGCTGCAAATCACTTTGCTGTTCCTGCAACGCGCTCACCTTAAAGCCGTAGGCATTGGTCTTTGTCACCTGTGTAAGATACAACAAACCGAGAATACATGCCAAAACAATAAGGATAATCGTGTTGCTTACCGGGCCCACCGTGCGGGCGGTCTTCTTGAAGCTGGTGGTGTTCTGGTTACGCTGGCCAAAGCGCTGGCGATTCATGGCGAGAGTACTTGAATAGGTCATATATGTTATTTCTTTTTATATTTGTTTTTGGTGGAGTGAGGGCGAACCCCCACTCCTTTTTTTACACAAGGCCGTGTTAAAGAACTTTAACGCGAACCTTGTATGCTCGGGAGTTGCTTTTAACCGTAATTGGCATGTGCATCCCTTCCTGTGTTTATTTTTACTGCGGCTCGCAGTTTTGCACTGCGGGCACGTGGATTAAAAGCTAATTCTTTGTCACTTGCTGTTATGGGACGTTTGCTGTGGAGTGTGACGACGGCTTCATAACCCTCGGCGTACTCGGCAAGCATTCGCTTCACGATCCGATCTTCCAAGCTATGAAAACTGATGATTACCAGTCTCCCGCCCGGTTTGAGCAGATCTACCCATAGCGGCAGCGCTTGCTCCAGCAGTTCAAGTTCCCTGTTGGTGACGATTCGCAGCGCCTGAAAGGTGCGCGTCGCCGGGTGAACCTTACTGTGCCCGGGCCAAGCTGTAGCGACTACTGATGCGAGTTCAGCGGTGGTTGTAAATGGACGATGCTGCACGATCAAACGTGCAATCTGTCGGCTCTTCGGCTCTTCGCCCAAGCGCCACAGAATGTCTGCCAGCTCAGCCTCATCAGAACTGTTGACGATGTCAGCAGCCGTCAGTTTCTGAGTGGTATCCATACGCATGTCCAGCGGCCCATCATCTCTGAAGGTAAAACCACGACTCGCGTTATCAAGGTGCGGTGACGATACTCCAAGATCCGCCAAGATCATGTCGAACTGCTTCCCTGCGTCGGCTAATTGCTGGCTGGCTGTTAAAAAGTCCGCCTGAATCAGCGCTGCCCCTTTGCCTGCAAATGGTTGCAAGGCACGAATGGCCGCTGGGTCGCGATCAACCAAACACATGGCTGCAACTGCCTGAGTCTGCTCTAACACCGCACTTGCATGCCCGCCGTATCCCGCCGTTACATCGAGGTAACTTTGGTGTTTTTGGGGCTGCAGCGCCTGTAGAACTTCTTCAAGCAGCACTGGAATATGCTGTTGCTGGTGGTTCGCTTGTTGCATCGTTACGTTTGTTTTTGTTTTGGTGTTTGTTTTTCCTTTGCGAGGCTGTTTTGGCCTCTTCTGGTATTACAAGGTCACCTAACCGACAGCCAATTATATTTGTTTTTGTAGTTTTTGTTTTTGTGTGTCCGTGATAGCCGTGGGAAATAAATTTCTACGTCTGTCACGAACTTTTGAGAGACTTATGTGTGAGGTGGAGTTTTGGGAGGTGTTTTGAGAAAGGTACAAGGATTTTTGGAGTGAATCCCAGATCACTTATTGACTGTCGATTAGCTAACCTCGAGTTATAAACTCTGGTATTGATCGGTAGCTATTTGTTAAAGAACCCTTGCACCGCCAGCGTTAGCCAGCAATCAAGCGCCAGTACTGTCCTGCCCGTACAGCCACCACCTTACCGGTGATGCCCGCATAATCCAGAAGGTGCTGTTCAAGCGTGATGCGTCCCTGTTTTTGATCCAGATCCGAATCACACTTTCCCATCCTGAACTGCACATTCAAATCGGCCGTTCGCTCGTCGAGGATATTCCCCTGGAGCTGCGACTCAACTTGCATGTCCCAGATATTTTTTGGGTAGAGGTGCAAGTACTTTTTAAATCCACGGGTGACGACTACTCCATTTGCAAATTCGGCTCGAAGCTCGGCTGGTATTGTCAGCCTTCGCTTGTTGTCGAGTTTGCGTTCGAAATAATCCACCATGGTCGTACAGTTTAACTGTAAATATTTTTTGTTTTGTGGTGCGGGTTCGCCTCTTTTGGCTACCCACTTTTACCCACTGACTTGAATATACTACCCACCACTACCCACAAGCAAGTACTTTATTGCTCTTTTGTAGAGAAAACACGCGAAGTTATCCACAGTAGTGTCCCCAAATAAAAACACGCCACATATGTAGCGTGTTCAGCTAGAAAATTGCCTTAATTAGTTGTTTACGCCAAGGCCTTCAAGCACGACGTTCAGATTCTGTGCATCAACGGTCTGAGCCACAGCTACCCGATTGTCGGTGTTTACTTCGTAGAAGCGGCCATCATCGTGCATTGTTGCAGTAAGAGCCTCGCCCGTAGCACCAGCGCTAAATGATTCGACATATGGCTTACCGTCGCTGCTCACCTGGCCATTAAGCTGCCCGACATTCACCCAGTAGGTGTTGTTCCCCACTTTGTCGGCCCTAAATTCATCCTCGGCTTTTTGGAAACCAATCCAATCACCGTTACTGATAGCCTCGTTAATAACCATGCTTTCACCGCCTTTCACCTTAAAGGCTTCGTTACCAGGCGACTCACCCTTGTCAGCACTCGGCATAACAGGAGTAGTTCGCACTTGTGTGCCAGCATTCAAAACAATAACCTTGCCTGAGGTTTTGGCCTCAGCGCTCTTTAGGCTTTCGAGCGCCTGCTTTTCTTGAACGATACCTGGCTCTCGATATGCATCTTTAGCCATGTTCGCAAACGTAAGGGCAGCTACGGTTCCGCCAATGCCAATGCCAACCTTGGTCAAAAGCCGTTTTTGCTTTTCATTGCGCGCCTTAAGATCCGGAAAACTTAGTACATTAGCCCCGGTAACAGGAGCATGCTGCCCCGTGAATTCTGGTGGGATGGTAACCTTTTTGTTGCTTGGTATGGTGACTTTTTTGTTGTCCATGCTAGGCATTATAGCATAAGCTTTGTTTTGTGTCAATTCTATCTTATGGTTTTTGGAGTTCTAACAGATGAGCAGCCAGCCATTTGGCACTTGGCCGCACGGTGCGCTTCATGCCCTTTTCGCGGTCTACGGCCACCAGGCCAAATTTTGGCCACCAGCCGTGCGCCCACTCAAAGTTGTCGAGCAAGCTCCAGTGGAAATACCCTTTCAGCGGCACTCCTTCGCGCAGCAGGCCTTCCATGGTTGCTATGGTTTCTTCGAGCCACCACTGGCGGTACTGGTCCTCGCTGTCAGCCACGCCGTTTTCGGTGATAATCAGGTCTTTGCCGGGGTACTTTTTATGGATTTTGCGAGCAATGTCGCCCACGCCGGCCGGTTCCATGTACCACCCCAAGTCGTTCAAAGGTTTTGTGGGGTTCGAAATACCCCCGGCGCCTACTCCGACGACGTAGTTCTTAAAGTAATTGTTATAGCCGATGTAGTCGTGTGTTTTGCGGCCTGCCAGCCAGAACCAGACCCAGTTATTAGCGAAGTCGGCCGCCCACGCACCAAAGCGGTGCCACAGGTTGTGCGGATTTTGCGCGGTATTGCTTACCAGTTGCGGCACCGAGGTAATAATACATTTGGGGTTATGGTGCTTGAGACGCTTGTATGCACCCCGATGGGCCCGGGCCAAGTTACGGTACACCAGCAAGAAGTTGAGGATCGAGCGATCACCCGGCGGCCAGCTGCCATCCATAAACGAGAACCACGAATAAATGTTTGGCTCGTTGAGGATAATAACGTATGTGACGTCATCGCATAGTTCTGCAGCAACTTTCTCGACAAACCGATAAAAGTGTTGCAGGTTTTTGCCTTTGGTAAAGCCGCCTTTTTCTTCGAACCACACCGGGTTCGTCCAGTGCCAGATATTCAAAAACGGTTCGATGCCGCGCTTGCGCAGTTCGGCGATGTATTCTTTATAGTGATCGAGCGCGGCTTGGTCCCACTGCCCTTCGACCGGCTCAATACGCGACCACTCCACCGTAAAGCGAAAGGCGTTGAGATTGAGTTGCTTGATCAGATCGAAATCTTCGCGGAACCGCTTGTAGTGGTCGACACCTTTGCCCGACACGTAATTATGCGGATCTTGCGCCTGTTTTTCGATAGCGGGCCAGTTGGGCAGCCAATCGAGGCGTTGCGGGGCGGTTTTGGCCAGTTGGGCAGCGTGCGCCAGCTCCCACACCGACCACTGATTGTGATTACCACCCTCAACTTGGTGGCTGGCAGTACTCGCACCCCAGAAAAACTTCTTCGGAAACGGATTTTTGGCCATGTTAGCTCCTCGCCTTTCGGTTCATGTAGTAGGTTTTGTCGGCCGGGTGCAGCCGCTCAATAGCGTAGCGAAGCGCAGTGCGCGGCATGGTTGCGGCGTGCTGGTCTAAAAACTCTTTCAGAGCTGCTTCGTCTTTTTTGCCCGCTTCGCGGAGCATCCAGCCTACAGCTTTGTGAATAAGATCGTGCGTATCTGGTAAAAGCAGCTCAGCAATGGCAAAGGTATCTTGCAGTTGGCCTTCGCGAATGAACTGCCAAGTGCTCACCATCGCAATGCGGCGTTCCCACAAATCTTTGGAACGCCCCAGTTTATACAGGGGGTCGCGCGGTTTGTCGAGCAAATACCCGCCCACCACCTCGCGGCAGCTAATATCAACAAGATCCCAGTTATTGATGCGATCGGTGCGCCTTAGATACAAATCATACAAAGCTTTTTTGCCCGTTTGGTCGGCGCGCTGAGCCTGTTCAGTCATAATAATGAGCGCTGCCAGACGATGTTCGTGAACAGGGCTTTCGAGCAGTTTTTCGATCTGCGGCAGCGGCATATCACGATAGCGAGCCGTAACCTTGCGGGTTACCGGCACGCGGATCCCCAAGAAGATGTCACCCTCGCCGTACTGCCCCTCACCCGTTTTGAAAAAACCCTGCAAGAACTGTGCGTCGCTGGGGCTACCAAGGCTATCGAGCTCGGCCTGTATCTGTTGGGCAGTTACCATATGCTTTGTATTGTACTACGATCCGGTGCTAAGCCCCTACTTGGTTGAGCAGCTTCATGTCAGAAGCATCAAGCTTCAGCGAGCTGGCCGCAATATTCGACTCCAGATGCTCAATACTTGCCGTTCCCGGAATCACCAAAATCTGAGGTGAGCACGCCAAAAGCCATGCCAAAGCAATCTGATGCGTGGTTGCGTCGTACTTTTGCGCCACGCGTTGCAGCTGCGGCTGATCGAGCTTAACCAACCCGCCGCCCGTGGGAAAGTACGGTATAAACACGATATTGTGCGCCTCGCAGAACTTTAGTACCGCTTCGTTTTCGGCACGATGCCACAGATTGTAATGATTCTGCACACTCACTATAGGGGTTAGCTTACGTGCGATTTTAAGTTGCTCAAGCGTGACATTACAGAGGCCAATATGCTTGATCTTGCCTGTTTTTTGTAAGGCAATAAGCGCTTTTACCGAACTTTTGAAAGGCACTTTTGGGTCGGGCATATGCAGTTGGTACAGATCAATTTGTGAAACATCAAGCCGTTTGAGGCTTGCTTCGCAGGCTTTGCGCAGCTGTTCGGGGCTGGCACTCGGTTGCCATTCATCGGCACTCAGGTGGGTCTGACCTCCTTTAGTGGCAATCACCACCCGGCGATACGGCGCGAGGGTTTGCCGAATCAGCGTCTCAGAAACACCCGGGCCATAAGTGTCGGCGGTATCAATAAAGGTCACGCCCAGCTCAACGGCGCGCTTAATAACCTGCTTACACAGGTCAATATTCTGAGGATTACCCCACGCGCCCCTGCCGGTAATGCGCATAGCCCCGTAGCCCATACGGCTCACGGTAAAATCACCGAGCCGGACGGTTCCGGCCTCTGTTACAGGAAGCATGTGTGCGACACGATTCATGGTATCGACCTCTTAGGTTTTTCGCACTCGAGGCGCTCTAGTACTTCTACAATACCCTACCCTGAGCTATTGGGCTAGTAGTTTGTTGTAGCGTTTAACCACGCGGCTTGGGGGCACGTGAGCCGCGGCGGAAATCACGATGCTCCAACTGCTTACGAAGCGTATCAATACGAATAATATACTTTTCATATGGCTTGAGAAGTGAGGAATACTGCCAGTTTGGGGTCATGACGTGTGCCAGGCGCTTCTTGTCTGCTAAATATTCGGCTAAGCACACAAAGTCGCCATCACCACTGACAATGATCGCCTTTTTGTAATTTGGCATCTCTTTCATAGCGTACAACACCAGTTCGGCATCAATATTGCCTTTAATGACTGGTTTGCGCTCATCTTTCGTGCCGTCTTTGGCCTTCTCTTCAGGAGTTTTAGCAATGCTCGTTTCTACCGTTTGCTTGAGCACAATCGAGTAACCCGCCTCATGCAGCTGGTTGTACATGGCTTCGTTTTCGGCGATATAGCCAATAAACAAAAACGCCCTGTTCACGTTGTACTCTTTGGCGAGATACTCGCGGAACTTCTTCCAGTCGAGCTTCCACCCTGCTTTTTGCACCCCCAGGTTTAAGTTTTGGCTATCGATGAAGGCGTAGGCGTTCTGTTTTGCGCGGAAGTTTCTCATGATTTTGTAATTATAGCATCCTCTCCGAAGTG
>CAYNBU010000024.1:0-13110 GCA_964395925.1 uncultured Candidatus Saccharibacteria bacterium | reverse complement strand
CTCGCTGAGTACGTAGCTGAACAAAAAATTGATCCAATGAACGTGATCGTGACCACGCTCGACTCCGACAACCGACCGCACAAAAACTACCTGTCGGCACTGGCATATACCTACGCGGTGTCGCCCGATCCGCTGCATACTTCGTATCAGCCGATCGCGCTGTACACCCAAAATATCTGGGATGTACCGGCGCCAATGCGCGTGATTGCAACCGGTAACTCGTTCTTCCAAGTGGTGGCCTCGATGCGCTTGCATGCCCTGCGAAACTTTTCGGCGCACGCTCAGGGCTTAGCTGCTTTGCTCGAAACCGACTTTTGGAGTGTGCGAACTATTGTAGAAGATGGCCACCAGTTCTGGCGCAGTTACTTTGCCTTTGACGGCAAGTACGAGGTGTATCCTATTTTTACACCAATCTACCAGGATGCAGTGTTCTCGAGCACCTATCGCAAAACGCTGATCGCGCAGTTTGTGCAGTTGCGCCGCTGGGCCTGGGGTTGTTCGGATATCGCCTATGTGGCCGAAATGGGCTTCTTCCGCAAAAACAAAGTGAATAAATTCGACCTGATTGCCAAGTTTTGGCGCTTGTTCGAGGGGCACATTAGCTGGGCAACCGCCGCGCTGCTTATTCTGGGGGCGGCATTTATACCGGCACTGGTGAACCCTGACAACTACGTAGCCACTCAGCTGCCCCTGATCGCCAGTCGAATCCAGACCATTGCGTTGGTGGGTATTGCAGTAACGTTCTTCTTGAGTGTCCTCACGCTGCCGCCCAAGCCTGCGCGCTACAAACGCCGCCGCACCATTCTGATGATGCTGCAGTGGGTGTATTTGCCGCTGACCACTATTGTGTATAACGGGTTCTCGGGCTTGTATTCTCAGACTCGCCTGATGCTTGGTTTGTATATCGGTAAGTTCGACCTGACCGAAAAGAACGTTGCTGGCCGCGACGATGACAAAAAGAAAAAGAAGAAATAACCTACGCTTGTAGTGAAGTTGGGTGGTAGGCCCGATACTGTACGGCAGCCGCAGTGTCGAACCGATCTAGCACTTCTGCGGAGGTTTTGATGATTATGGTGGTGTGCAGGTGCACATCTGCTGACTGAGGGATGAGCAGGCTAATAACCGTGTTAGTGAGCGCAACTGCGTCGCGCAGGGCAGTTTTGCGGTGTCTGAGGCTGTTATACAGGCTTACTAGGAGCTTTTCACGCTCAAAGGGCACTATCTGCCCGTTCAGCCGCTCGACGGCGATTACAGAGCTTAAGAGAGCGGCTTCTTCTGTAGTCACGATTTTATGGCACGCTGTACACTGGCGACGCCGCCAAGTAGTGTTAGTGCGTTTCTGGGGGCGGGAGTTGGTAACCTGGGTGGAATTACCGCAATAAAGACAAACCATGACAACATATTGACATAACGCTGGTAAAAACGCTAGTGGATAACTGGTGATTTTCTATGGAAAACTGTGGGAAATAAAAAACCACCCCTGTTTTTAGGAGTGGTTTCATTCCGTACGCTGCCTTATTTTACAGCTAATGCGGTTCGATTTCGTCGAATACGGTTTTGTGTGGGTTTTGTGAAAGTTAATTCTTCATAAAACAATTTAAAGTCCGCGAGCGAACTTGATCTATTGGTACTCACACACGTGCCTCGTTTAACCTGAGTAATCTAGCATAGTGGCACATTCCTGTCAAGAATGGGCTCGGCAGATGAGCGTTACTGATTCATGAAGTTGCTGATGCGTGCGGCGAGGTCTGCTATCTGTTGTGGAGTACCACCCTGGGTGGTAACCACCAGGATATACGTACTTTTTGGATGGTATACAATAGCGGCATCGTGCCAGACCCTGCCAGCAAAGCCGACCTTATCGGCCACAACACCTCGGCTCCCTTTGGGGATTGCCTGGCGGTACATCTGTTGCTTCATATGGGTAAGCAGTAACTGTGAGTTACCGGGACTCAGTAAGCTACCGGTATGCAAACGTTGCAACAGGGTAGCGGTATCGCCGGCACTGGTAAAGGTACCATTGGTAAACCGGGTGCTACCATACCCGTTTTGTTGCGCGAAGGCGGTGAGCGTATTCCATCCAACCATGTTGCCAAGGCTTTCGGCACAGGCATTTTCTGAAAGGGTAATGATTACTTCGAGACAACTGCCGATAGTGCGGCTTGTACCGACAACAGGGGCGCCTGGCTGCAATGAACCTTCTTGTATTCTTTGGTATACGTACTGTGCAAGGTACAGTTTGTACAGACTGGCTGCGTTGAATGAGGCACCGGCGTTGATGCTTGCCGAGCGTCGCGCTCCAGTTTGCTCCCGCACGACAACACCAGTGTGTAGCCCGGTTTCTTTTTGCCAGTCATTGATGAGCGCCTGGAGCCCTGCGCTCGTGGGTGAGTAGCCCCTGTTGTACGCGGCTTCTGGCGTTATACTGTGTACCACGACTCGAGCCTGATCTTGGTTCTGCTTGAGCGCCGTAATAATTGCATCAATGCCTTCATCAACAGATACAAATTGACCACTTTTACCTAAAGTCCTTACTGTTTCTACGCTGTCACGGAGCGTAATGTGTACTGCCACACCTGGGTTATAGAGTTGATCTGCTAACGGAGAGACCTGTTGTTTAAGGACGTCGCGATCATAAGTGATGCTTACGGTTCCTTGTGCTTCATCGATATGGATACTTACCGCTTCTCGCAGCACATCGACACTAACAGAGGTAGATCTGCCTCCGGCTTCGAGGCGCACCGGCCTCGCAGTCTGCCTATTTGCTTGCGCAACGATTGCTTCGAGCTGTTCAGTTTTTATAGGGGGCGTTGTCTGAGTGGTTGGAGGCAGGACCACCGTTGCTTTAGGGTTAATGGCTACATGATGAAGCTGTTGAATGATCTCTTCCGGGCGATAGGTAGCGCCATTTAAAGAAGGCGCGGCAATAGAGAACCCTTCTTCTGTTTTATTAACTCTCGCATTTTGTGGTGCGCTGGTTGTAGCCTCGGCGATTTTCTTGGCTGCTTGTTCAATCTTTTCTGCATCGCGCTGCAGTGCAATATCGGCTGAGTGTGTACGGCGAAACAGAGAAAAAGGAGTAAGTCGTTCGCGCACACTGTAGCGCACCAGATTGTGTGCTGTTGCGTCGCCATCGACCATAATGCCGATGCCGCGGAATGAACCTTGATACACTTTTTGCGTTGTTTGAATTTGAATATGCTGCTGATCGAGCTTGCTGACAGTTTTTGAAAGAGATTTTTGATCTGTATTACCGATGGCGAGCCCTTGAATTTGCAGAAGAGGAGTGGTGCGGTTCCCTGGGTAGACAAGCTGTACAAGGGTAAGGCAGAATACTGCAGACACCACTGTTACGGCGCTGAATTTTAGGCACTCAAGAAACGCTCTGAAAGCGGTGTGCGACCGAGCTACAGCGAATAATTCTGCCAAGTGTTCTTTGTACATGTTTTTGTTTTTATATGAACATACTCATTATACCATAGCTACCGAAGGGCGATAACTGATGAGGCCGTATGCCATCTGCTATAATGGGCTGCTATGGTAACCTCTGTTTTTACTACTAACAAGACGAATGGACTCCAGCGGAGTGGGAAATTTACCACTCGGGCGGGCGATGTGCTTACGCCGACTTTTATGCCGGATGGCACGCGGGCGGCGGTGAAGAGTTTGACGCCGGAGCAGGTCGAGTCAACAGGGGTGGATGTAGTGTTGGCCAACACCTATCACTTGCATATGCAGCCGGGCGAAGCAGTTATTAAGAAGCTCGGGGGCTTACACGAATTCAGTCGCCGAAAGGGGCCGATGCTTACCGACTCGGGCGGGTTCCAGGTGTTTTCGCTGGCCCATATTAATAAGATTACCGAAGATGGCGTGACCTTTAAGGATCCTAAGAGTGGTGACAAGATCTTTCTTTCGCCCGAAAAATCCATTCAGATTCAGTTCGACCTTGGTGCTGACATGATGGTGGCTTTCGATGATGTAACTTCTTTGGATGAGTCTGGTCGCGGCCGAACTTTAGAAGCATTTGAACGCACGCACCGCTGGCTGGAACGGAGTCTTGCCGAATTCCAGCGGCTCACCAAAGATATGTCAGAAGGGGATCGACCCCTGTTGTTCGGCGTTGTACAGGGTGGGTTGGATAAAGATTTACGCAAACGTAGCTTGGATATTGTGCAGTCGCTACCGGTAGATGGTATCGCCATTGGCGGGCTGTCGGTGGGCGAACCTCGCGAAGAAATGCACGGTATGCTCAAGTACCTGGCCCCATTTTATGATAAAAACCGGCCGCGATTTTTGTTGGGCGTGGGTGACCCGATCGACCTGCGTTTTGCTATTGAACATGGTATTGATATGCTCGACTGCGTGATCCCGACTCGCAATGCGCGCCACGGAACTGCCTGGATAACAGGGGACAAACGGGTGCATTTGACCAATGCTCAATTCATCGACGACCCAGAGGTAATTGACCCGGGCTGTGATTGTGCGACGTGCCAAGGCGGCTATAGCCGCGCCTTTTTGTGCCACCAGTTTAGAGTAAAAGAACCCCTGGCGGGGTCCTTGGTTTCGATCCATAACATCCGCTATTTGCAGCGGATTTGCGAAGAGTACCGGTAAGGTCTAGCGGCGAGTTTCGCGCTGTACGATATCGGTAAGTTGTTGGTACTCGCGCACCAAATCTTGCACTTCATCGCGGTGGTCATTGATGTTACGCAGCGCAGTTTTGTAGTCATCGCGGCGGATATAACCTTCGGTTTCACGCGTTTCTCGGGCAATCTGCTCCGAAAGTTTTATGATTTCATCAATAATTTGCTTGATCTTGTTGTCCATGACACCCCCGTATCTGTTACAAATTGGTGGGCGATATAGGATTCGAACCTATCACCTCTACAACGTCAATGTAGCGCTCTAGCCAAATGAGCTAATCGCCCGTACTCGTAACAGATACCAGCATACCAAAGACCAGCAGAGAATAAAAGCTATATCATATATGGTAAGTATTTATCCCCACCCGTAATGTACAGAAAACAACAATATAGTACTAGCCATATAGTACTACTACGTCTATACTCTTGTTGGTGATGTGGGTTTTGCCGGGTGCTTTGCACAAGCAGAACAACAATAAAAACGATCGAATGTCATGCGAGAACATTTGATCGTTTTTAATTTTGTAGGCTGTAACAGAGGTGGTATGATAGGTATGAAGGAAATAACCATATGTCACAAGCAAAAAACGACTCCAAGACCGACCAACTTTATGCAATGCGCCACAGTTTAGCGCATATTATGGCCACGGCTATTCAACGCCTGCGCCCCCAGGCTAAGTTTGGCGTTGGCCCAGTGGTAGAGAACGGATTTTATTACGACGTCGACCTGGGTAACGACACCTTTTCAGAAGACGATTTACCGGCTATCGAGGCCGAAATGCAAAAGATTATTAAGGCGAATGAGCCGTTCGAGCACTTTAATTTGCCAATAGACGAAGCTATTGCCTGGGCCAAAGAAGCCCACCAGCCTTACAAAGAAGAGCTGCTTAACGACCTCAAACGTGCCGGTACCACTGTTGCCAAAGACCTCGACGCCGCCGAACTCGGCACGATTACCGAAGGCAATAGCAAGGTAGAAGAAGTGTCGTTTTATCGAAACGGTGACTTTACCGACCTCTGTCGAGGGCCGCATGTTGCGAGCACTGGCAAAGTAGGGGCGTTTAAGCTGATGCGCGTTTCGGGCGCCTACTGGCGCGGTAAAGAGGGCAATCCTCAGATGCAGCGCATCTACGGTGTAGCTTTTGCCGACCGCAAAGAACTCGCCAAGCACCTCAACATGCTCGAAGAAGCTAAAAAGCGCGACCACCGTAAGCTCGGGCAAGAGCTCGATCTGTTCGTGTTTTCGAACCTCGTAGGCAGTGGTCTGCCTATGTATACCCCAAGAGGAACGGTATTAATCGAAGAACTCAAGAGTGCACTCAAAGATATAAGTCGCGAATACGACATGCAGCAGGTATCTATTCCGCATCTTGCCAAGATTGACCTCTATAAAATTTCGGGTCACGCTGAAAAGTTTGAAGAAGAATTATTCCGTGTTAAAAGTCATTACGACCAAGAGTTTGTACTGAAGCCGGTAAACTGTCCGCACCACACTCAAATCTATGCAGGCCGACCAAGAAGTTATCGTGACTTGCCGCTGCGGTACATCGAGCAAACTATGCAATACCGTGACGAAAAGCCAGGCCAGATTGGCGGGCTACAAAGGACCCGTGGCTTTACTGTCGACGATGGCCACACGTTCTGCCGAGTTGATCAGATAGAACAAGAAGCAACGGTGATTGCCGAGATTATTCGTGAATTTTACGAACGGCTCGGCCTGTGGGGGCAGCATTGGGTTTCTCTGTCGGTGCGCGACCCTGCTACACCACAAGCGTACATTGGTGACGAAAAAGACTGGGATCAAGCAGAAACCATGCTCAAACGGGTAGCAGACAAACTCGGTCTAGACGCCAAGCGTATGGAAGGCGAGGCCGCACTGTATGGGCCGAAGCTCGACTTTATGTTTAAGGATGCGCTCGGCCGCGAAACTCAGCTTGCAACTATTCAGCTCGACTTCGCGATGCCAAAGCGCTTCGGGCTTACTTATGCAGACAGCGATGGCCAGGACAAAACACCAGTTATGATCCACCGGGCTATTCTGGGCTCATTTGAGCGCTTTATTATGCTGCTCATCGAGCACTTCGCCGGGAAGTTCCCGGTATGGTTGGCCCCAGAACAGATTAGGCTTGCGACGGTAAACCAAGAGGACGAAACAGTAAAATTTGCTGACGAGCTGTTCGAGCAGGCCAAAAAACTTGGGTTGCGGGCAACGGTAGATAACTCAAATGAATCAGTAGGTAAGAAGATCCGTGATGCAGAAGTTATGAAAGTACCGTACACCTTAGTTATTGGTAGTAAAGAGATCGAAACGGGCAAGGTTATACCGCGCATCCGTAAAGATATTGAAGTACAGACCAAACAAGAGGCTGTAACTGTTGATGAGTTTCTCAAGACTGTCGCTCACGAGGCAAAAGGCCGGGTGACGCATACCTCTTTGCATGGTCTTTCGGTAGATCACAAAGGTTAATACTATGGATGACGGCGTAACCGACGGCTTTCGCGAACGCGTCTACGAAGTGGTGCGGCAAATTCCACCGGGGCGAGTGATGACTTACGGCCAAATCGCCGCTTTGGTGGGGAGCCCTCGAGCGGCACGTATCGTTGGCGGGGTTGCGCATTACGGCGACCCGAGCTTACCCTGGCAACGCGTGGTTAATAAAAAGGGTGGATTGGCGGTCGGGTATCCGGGTGGAGTAGTGGGGCATGCGAAACACCTAGAAGCCGAAGGTGTTGCAGTAGCGCCAGATTTTACGATTGATATCGCGAGGCTCCAATGGAGCCCGTAATTGCAATCGTTGGCCAAACGGCCTCTGGCAAAAGTTCGTTGGCACTCGCACTTGCTGAGCGCTATAACGGCGAGATTATCGCTGCCGATTCGCGCACCATATATAAAGAAATGGATATTGGCACTGCGAAGCCGTCTGCGGCCGAACAGGCGCGAGTACCGCACCACCTCATTGACGTCGTAACGCCAGATCAAACCTTTACGGTTGCTGATTTTAAACAACAAGCTAAAAAAGCAATAAAAGATATCCAGGGTAGAGGGAAAGTGCCGATTTTGGTTGGCGGTACTGGTTTGTATATTGATTCGGTGCTCTACGACTTCACGCTACGGCCAGTTGACGAAGCTCAGCGGGCAGAACTCGAGCAGCTGAGTGTGCCCGAGCTGCAAGAACGCATTACTGAACAGGGGTTGGAGCTGCCAAATAATCCTCAGAACCCGCGCCACCTGGTACGCGTGCTCGAATCTAACGGTGAGCCGAGCGCCCGTAAGCCGTTGCGAGCACAAACGTTGCTTATCGGGCTCGACGTACCGGCTGATGTGCTGCAAGAGCGTATAGAAGCACGTACTACCCACATGTTTACTCACGGTCTCGAAGATGAAGTACATGCACTGCACAAAACCTACGACTGGGGTACGCCCGGCATGAGCGCTATTGGCTACGCTGAGTTCGAACCTTATATTGCGGGCCGGTGTTCACTCGAAACTGTTAAAGAACAGATTATTGTGCACACCCGCCAGTATGCGAAACGCCAAAAAACCTGGTTTAAGCGCAATACCGATATCCGGTGGTGTACTATTTCAGAAGAAGCTGAACACCTGACTGAAGCCTTTTTGACTACAAACGGCACGGCTTGAACACGCATCTGCTACAATAGGGATGTGATTGAGCAATTATTTGGGAGCAAAACCCGCGTTAAGCTACTGCAACTGTTTTACGGTAACCCTAACCGCTCGTTTTATGTGCGCGAAATTACCCGTAAGATCGACGAACAGATTAACTCGGTGCGCCGCGAACTTGCGAATCTCTTAAGTATTGGCATTATCTCTTCCGAAACCAACAACAACCGTTTGTACTATGAGGTAAATCAAAAGTACGAACATCACAAGGCGCTGGCGGCCATTTTTGGCGGCCAAAAGATCACCACGGCAGCTGGTGACGAAACAGCGGCCGAGCCAAATGACCTCAAACTTATCAAAGCACTTGGGAACGTCGACATTGCCATTCTTACGGGGCAGTTTACTCGTGACGACCTGGCAAGTATCGACTTTCTTATTGTCGGCGATGTTAACCAAACCAAACTTAACAAATACGTTGAAGAACTTGAAGCTAAAGAGGGCAAAGAAATCCGCTTTACGCACATGCCGGTACAAGAGTTTGAGTATCGCCAGCAAGTTAACGACCGGTTCTTAACGACCATCTTAGAGTCGAAGAAGCAGGTACTGATCGACAAGCATAAAGCTTTAAGCGAAGATAAAAAATAACAGGAGAATAACCCTATGGACATACAGTTTTACGGAGCTAACTGCATACGCCTTACTACAAAAAACGCGAATATCATTATTGATGACAATCTTGCCGATCTTGGGCTCTCTTCGACCACCAAAACAGGCGATATAGCTGTATTTACCGGGCCTCATGGCGAGCCGGACACCGAAGTTAAGCTTGTGCTCGACTATCCGGGCGAGTACGAGGTATCAAACGTATCGATTTGGGGAGTGCCAGCGCGTGCACACATCGACGAAGAAGGGCAAAAATCTGCTGTTATCTATAAATTTGTTGCCGAAGACCTGCGTGTTGTAGTGCTCGGGCATATTTATCCAGAGCTGAGCGACGATCAGCTTGAGGCAATTGGTATGGTAGACGTATTGTTTGTCCCAGTGGGCGGTAATGGCTACACACTTGATCCACTTGGTGCGCTCAAGCTCATTAAAAAGATTGAGCCAAGACTGGTTATCCCAACCCACTACGCTGATAGCAAGATCAAATATCCCGTTCCACAGCAAGATTTGCAAGAAGCGCTCAAAACACTAGCTATGGAGCCAAAAGAAACAGTGCCCAAGCTCAAGCTCAAGCCATCTGACCTGGCTGAGATTACGCAGCTTATTGTGCTCGAACGACAGTAGTCTCTCTTGGCTATATAAAAAGCGCTTGTCCGGTGGGGCAGGCGCCTTTTAGCTTAAAGGAGTGCTTTTAGTTGCCTTTAGTAGGAATAAGACCCTTTTTCTTGAGGGTACGAATTGCCTGAGTGCTGATCTTCATAGTGACCTTTTTACCATCGACGACGATAGTTTTAGTCTGAAGATTTGGCTTCCAAACCTTTTTGGTATGGCGCTGCGAAAAACTGACATTGCTGCCGTATTGCTTGCCTTTACCGGTGAGTTCACACTTTTGCATGGGGTTGTCCATTTATCCGATTAGATTCAAGGTGTTATTTTAGAGGTTTTTGCTATCCAAGTCAAGATGTTTTGCTATTTGCCAGAATGCTATACTAAAGGGAATGAATGCGGGACTTGATGTAACAAACCTTTTTATTATCTTTGTGGCGATTTTGATCTCGCTGAGCATCCACGAAGCCATGCACGCGTTTGTGGCACACTGGCTCGGCGATAACACTGCTCACGACGAGGGTCGTCTTACCCTCAACCCACTCAAGCACGTAGACATATTAACAACAGTTTTGCTCCCTGTCTTCTTGATTGCAGTTGGTTTGCCACCGATTTTTGCTGCCAAACCAGTGCCTTTTAACCCCTCTCAAGTGAAGTTTGAGGAATGGGGGGCGGCGCTTGTGGGGCTTGCGGGGCCGTTTACGAACTTGGCTCTTGCCATACTAGCGACGGGCTTCGTGCGCCTGTTCCAAGATTCTTTGGGTATGGCGGCCCTTGATGCACTGGTCATCTTTATCCAGGTGAACATCGGGTTCTTTGTGTTTAACATGATCCCGATTCCACCGCTTGACGGTTCACGGCTGCTGTATGCGGTTGCACCAGAACCGATACAAGAGTTTATGGCGCGGTTTGAACGCATGGGAATCATGGTAGTTATCATAATCATGATAGTGTTTATGCCGATCATCGGGCCGATACTTATGGGTGTTAACCAAGCAATTATACGAACGCTCTTGTAAGCATTAGTTGAGGCGCGATATACTAATGGTGGCTGGAAGAAACTTCAGTGTTTCGGCCAACCATATGATTATCTGAATAAGTAATCATAGGGAACTCAAGATTTGCGTTGGTCGGGGATCAGCGCGTGAGGGTACCCACTTGCCTTAGTCGCAGGTGATCATGTTGGCTCCAGCTAAGAAAAGACTCGAGGTCAAACTCGAGTCTTTTTCTATGCTACTATTATGCTTATGAAGAAGTGGCACGTAATGATCATCTTGGCGCTTGCCCAGTTTGTGATGGTTTTAGACAGCACCGTCATGAATGTGTCGATTTCGAAGGTTGTAGAAGATCTCGATACTTCGGTAGCAAGTTTGCAAATGGCTATTACGTTCTACACGCTCACCATGGCGGCGCTGATGCTTTTAGGTGGCAAGCTGGGGAGTGTATGGGGCAAGACCAAGGCGTTTAAGATTGGTATTGTGGTGTATGCGCTTGGTTCGCTTATCACGGGCTTAAGCCAAAACATCACCCAGTTGATTGTCGGCTGGTCGGTTATCGAAGGCTTGGGCGCCGTTTTGGTGATTCCGGCTATTGCAGCCCTGGTGGCCACGAACTACAAAGGGCGCGACCGTATAACCGGGTATGCCGTTCTCGGTGGAATTGCCGGTGCTGCTGCAGCTGCCGGGCCGTTGATTGGTGGTTTTGTGACAACATACTTCTCGTGGCGCTATGTGTTCTTTTCGGAAGTGATTATCATGGCCGTGGTGTTATTGTTCAGCTACAAACTGGCAGATAGTACCAAAAAAGTTAAAGAATATATTGATGTGGTCAGCGTGGTCTTGTCTGCGTCGGGTATGATCGCACTGGTGTTTGGTATGTTGCAGAGCAAAGTCTGGGGCTGGGTAACGCCACGCGCTATCCCAACTATTGCCGGGCACGAAGTTGCGCCTTTGGGCATTTCACTGTCGGCTTGGCTGATCTTGCTCGGGGCAATTCTACTGGTCTTATTCTACAAACGGCAGGTTGCGCTGGTTGCTGCCGGTAAAAAACCACTGCTCGATCCTGCGCTCCTGCACATCAAGCAGCTCAATAGCGGCTTATCGGTGCTGATGGCGCAATATGTGGTTACGGCGGCGTTATTCTTTATCTTACCCGTTTACTTACAGATGACGCTCGAATATGACGCTCTGGAGACGGGGATACGGATTATCCCGCTTTCGTTGGCGCTTATTATATTTTCGGTTATTGGCTCTCGGCTGGTGACTGTCTGGTCGCCCAAAAAAATCGTGCGCGTAGGGCAGGTTACCCTGATTGCTGGTTCGCTGCTTTTGACTGGCTCAGTTTCACTGGAGCTCAAGTCGGTGATGTTCGGTGTTGGCATGGCATTGGTAGGTACGGGTCTGGGCTTGCTGGCCTCGCAACTTGGGAATGTGAACATGTCTGCTGTGAGCGAAAAACAAACCAGTGAAGCGGGCGGCATGCAGGGTGTGGCGCAGAACCTCGGGTCTTCTTTAGGGACAGCGGTAGTGGGCTCAATTTTGATCGCTTCGCTTACTACGGGCTTTGTGCAGAATATTAATAACAGTACGTTGCCCGATCCTATTAAGAATTACGTGCAACACAACAGTAAAGAGGGGGTTGCGGTAGTATCGGCGCCAGAAATTGATAAGTATACCGAAGAAAAGGGCGTGCCAGATGCCGAAGCCGAGCAGATTGCCACTATTTACTCTGACTCACAAGTCGCAGCGCTTCAAAAGGCGCTGTTTGTGGTCGCTATTCTTGGGGTTATATCTTTGGCTTTGGTGCGGAATATTCCGGATAAGAAGATTAGTGCCTAGATTAGACTACTACTGGTGTAATTGTCGCGAGTCTAGGGATGAAGCCACGCTTCTCATCGAACTCATAGGGTGAAGGTTGCCCCTGTATTTCATGTTCAACGGAGAGTCTGTCTAGAACTGCCGCGATAAAGAAGCCATGCGTAAAATATATTTCGTAGTCCAGCTCATTCGCCCGAGCTGCCTGTATAAATTCTGCCGCTCGTTCTTGTAGCTCTTCGGGAACCCATCCTTCATCGCGGTGCTTTCGTATAATCTTATCCTTGCCTAACATATCTGGGCTGATCTCTACTTCGTTAATCAATGGCGTGACTTCAATTATATTAAAGCCTGATGTGTGTGCAGTTTGTTGGGGGCGTAGATAGTCTGATGCAGCGACAGGTTTTGTGTAGGTGTCCGGGGTGATGCCAAACTTGTCCCGAAACGTATAGTTTAAATCCCATGCTTGAACGATTCCTTGCTCATTCAAGGGAGATTGTTGATTGCCAAATGCAACATCGCGCGCATTTGCGTATGATTTTGCATGACGGGTTAGTAGTATTTCTTTCATATACACATTGTCTCCTTGAATTGGTCGGGGTGACAGGACTTGAACCTGCGACCTCACGGCCCCCAGCCGTACGCGCTACCAACTGCGCTACACCCCGATCACCGATGTATTGTAGCGCAGATGCTTCATGGGGTATAGTGGCGGTATGATACGTGAGACCCAAGAGAGGTACATCGGCAGAATCAATCTGTT
>CAYNBU010000023.1:0-13508 GCA_964395925.1 uncultured Candidatus Saccharibacteria bacterium | reverse complement strand
TACTCGTAGCGCAAAGCCTCGATCGGGTCGAGCTTGGCTGCCCGGCGGGCGGGCAAAGTCGCGGCCAAAAAGGCGATTGCCATAATCACCAGGATAATCGGTACCATCGACACAAACGGGAACGAGAATAGCTCGAGGCCATCGAAGGCCTTGAAGATGGTGTTACCAGCAATAGCGCTTCCGATACGGCCGATAATATTCGCCGCACCCAGTGCAATAATTGCGCCCCAGAACCCGATCAAGATCGCCTCTAAGCTGAATAATGCAAAGATCTTGCCGCGGCTCATACCGAGCGCCTTCATCAAGCCTATTTCGCGGGTTCGTTCTTGCACGGCCATCAGCAGCGTGTTCACAATGCCAAAGGTAGCTGCAATCAGGGCGATGGCCGCAAAGACATTCAAGAAGGTAGTAATAGCATTGATGACATCGTTAATGACGCCCAGCTGGTCTTCGAGCGTGGTACCCTCGTAACCTTGATCTTTGAGCGCTTGCTTTAAGGTGTCTTGATCTGCCTGGCTCATATTCGGATCGAACTTGGCCACCACCATAATGAACTGATCTTGCTGCGCAGGAGGCAGCGGCGCAGTCGTTTGCTCTTGCACAGCTTTGAGCAGCGCCGTATTACCCGAAACACCGCCCTCATTAATGATGGTCTTTTCTTGCACACCTACAATAGTGGCGTCTTTCGTAAAGGGCTGGCCGGCCGCATTAGTAAAACCAAAGGTTACCGTTTTACCGATAGCATCCTGGTCGTTGCTAAAGCCCAGCGGCTGCACAAACGACTGCGGAATAGTCACTTGCGGCTGGCTCGACTGCATATCGAGCATCTGGCCAGCAGCTTGCGGTTGCTGCAAACCATCCATCGACTCGGTCAGTACTGTTTGGAACTTTTTGTCGGTGCTGTCGCTCGTGATGTAGTTGGGGTTTGCGGTATACATCGGCTGCGCGCTGATAATGCCGGGGGTCTTTTGGATTTTCTCAAGATCGCTACTTGTTAGAATGGCGACCTGCTGGAACCCGGCTGATGTAGTCTGCGCCTGGTTTGGGTCGTACTCTTTTGGCGAGTCACTGCTGCCAAAGTCTACCTGCTGAGCAACGCCTTGAATAATCATGACGTCCTTCGCTCCCACAGCATTTACCTGTTCATTCACGTAAGTTTTAAGCCCTTGGCCAACGCCAGTGGTCAACATCAAAGTCAATGCACCAATAAATACCGCGATAATGGTCAGTGCGGTACGAAGTTTGCTTTTGGCGAGATTGCCGTTAGCGGTCAGAATAAGGTCACGCCACTTCATTATTTGGCTCCTTTCTTGGCATTGGCTGCCCGAGCCGCTTGGTGCTGAGCCGCAGCCTTACCGCCACTGACGATCTTGCCGTCTTTAATATGGATTTCGCGTTGGCAGCGAGCCGCCAGGTCGTCGTCGTGAGTCACGAAAATCAACGTAATACCCTTTTCGCGGTTAAGCCGAAACAGCAGGTCTTCGATAAGCTTACCAGTATGCGAGTCGAGGTTACCGGTTGGTTCATCAGCAAAGATTACCTTGGGGTCGTTCACGAGTGCTCGGGCAATACACACCCGTTGCTTCTGGCCGCCACTAAGGTTGCGAGCCTTGTTGTTGGCTTTGTCTTCGAGCTCAACAGCTTTGAGTACTTCTAAGCCGCGGCGCTTACGGGCACGCGACGAAACACCAGCAATCTTGAGCGGCAAAATCACGTTATTAAGCACCGATTCATCACCATTCAAAAAGAACTGCTGGAACACAAACCCAAAGTCATTATTGCGCAGCTGATCGACTTCTTTGCGCTTCAGCGTGGTGGCTTTGGTGCCAGTAATGCTAATAGACCCTTCGGTTGGCCGGTCGAGCAATGCCAGCAGATGCATCAAGGTCGATTTACCCGAGCCACTCTTGCCAATTACCGCGACTACTTCGCCCTCTTTAATTGATAAACTGACACCTTTGAGCGCGGTAAAGGCGCCTTCGCCCTTGCCATACGTCTTGACGATGTCTTTTGCTTCAATTGCTGCTGGCATATAGCTCCTATCTGTTATCTACCCTATTGTTACCCTTGATACTTAACGTGTTAACTATTCTAGCGGATTTGTGGCTGTGGTGCAAGGCTACCAGCCCCCACCGCCGCCTCCGCCTCCGCCGCCACCAGAGAAGCCACCACCACCAAAACCACTCGAACTCGAACTGCTTGGCGCGGCAAAGCTTGCCCCACTGGCCGTACCGAATGAGTTCAGCGAGCCTACAAGTACCGCGGTGTTAAAAGTACTCCAGTTGCCGTGATACCACTCTGGCGGTTCGCGGTAGATGTCTTGGAACTCTTTCGCCCAGTCTTTTTCTATACCAAATAGCATGGCGTATGGTAGTAGCTTTTCGAACAGCTTAATTTTGGCGTCTGGGCTTGCAGGGTCGCCCCATTGCTTAACTCCTTCTGGGCTCTGGAGATATTTGATGCGATCGGCTTCGGCCAACTTCATGTACATTTCAAGCCCCTTTAGGTAATCTCGTGCTTCGACACCTTTTTCGCTTCGAGCCGGCATTGCCCGCGATGCCATCAATATAATACTTCCGGCGAGCGCCAGCCCTCCAGCGAGCCCGGCGAGCGGCCAAAAAATACCGAGCGCAAAGAATATACTCATACCGGCAACGGCAATCAAAATCCATCCAGCGATTAGGTACTTATTACGCGCTGTTGCAGGGTTGTTTGTGAAGTATCCTGCCTCCATGAGTTGCTTCGGTACTGATTTACTTAGCTGTGTTACTTCTTTATATAAGCTCGTTTTTAAATCTGCGAGTTTTACGCGGCTACCAACAGCATCACTGGGGAATAACAATTTTAGAATAGCCTGCTCTTCGGGAGCGAGCCCGGTATACGGCTGCACCAGCTCCAATTCATAATCGGGAGCTTTTTTGCCAAACACACCCTTTTTCTCGATTTCGTAGATGGCCACATACTTTTTAATCGCCAGCTCAATAATCAAAGCAGTTATGTCTTGGGTGCGCAGTTTTTCGTGCAAGATCACACCGCTGGTTAGTACATTGAGGCTCTTTGGTGGTAAATATTCAGGCACAATCGTTCCCCTGCCCTTTGGATCACGGCCGTACTTGCGCCACTTGCGAATTACAAAGAATAACGCAATGAGCGGTACACCAAAAAGCATTACCACAAAGAATGTGATCTTAGCGATTTTTGCCTGTTGCGCCGCTGCGTCTTTGGCAAAGGTGCCCGCATTAAAGGCCAGCACAAACGTTAGGGTATTGCGCGGCGGCAGATCTTGAGCGGCAGTGGTAACGACCACGCCTCCGTCTTGCTCGCTACGCTCGATGGTACAATTTTGCGCCGTACTCCCCTGAGCACCGGTGTAACACACCTGCCTGTCCTGCAAAGCACCAGCCAGTTCAGCAGGAATATGCACACGAGCTACTACCTCGCCAAACGGCTGATCCCACTGTACACCGTTCACATTCCAGTACAGTTCGTCGTGCGAATCATAAAAACTTATCTCGTTCTTAAGGGTGTAGATGATCTTGTAGGCGACTGTGCCTCGAACGTAACTATCGGGGCTGCCAATCTTGAGCACCTTGTTGCCATTCTCACCGGACGTACTGTATGGGTACGCCGCACCACTGACGCTGGTGATGCTTTCTATTTGGATATCGAGTGGCTGCCCTTTATAACTGGTTGGAATTGCTCGCAAGATACCGTGATTCTGGTCGCGATCAGGGAAATTAGCGATGATTAGCTCTTCGACTCTCATGGTCGGAACGTTGTTATCGGTGCGGCCAATGTAGTAATCGGCCGTAAAGGAACTGATGGTAAAGTTGCTGGTATCTTGCGCTTGCGCGGGCTTGGTGAACACGCCCACAGCCAGTGCGATAAATAGTAGTGCTCCGGTAATCCCCCAAATAACTCGCTTCATACCATTATTGTAACGCTTTTTGTTCAAAAAACACTTGCTATACTACGTGTATGCCGCATATTCATACCAAGCCTGGTCAGCACGACCACACCGTCAGCGCCTACATTGTGCGCACCGATCTTGAAGAACCAAAAATCATGCTTCATATGCATAAAAAACTGCATACCTATATGCAGTTCGGCGGACACGTTGAGCTCGACGAAACGCCGTGGCAAACACTGTGCCACGAAATTCGAGAAGAAACGGGCTTCGACATAGATCAGCTCCAAATCCTGCAGCCCAAACAACGTATTACGAATCTTACAAGTTCAACATTACACCCCGTTCCTCTAACCTACCTGACACATAAATTCGGCGATATTGACCATTACCACAGCGATCTTGCTTTTGGCTTTGTGGCGAGTGAACCACCACGCCACAAACCAGACGAAACCGAGTCACAAGATATTCGGCTTTTCACACTCAGCGAACTTGAAACCGAAAAACGGACATTCGACGATGTGCGCACGACCTCAAACTATATATTCACCGAATGTTTGCCTAGCTGGGAAGCGATCCCAACGAGTAACTTTAAGAAGTAGCCTACAAACGTTTTGCCTGAATAGCGCGGGCAGCCGCTTCGGCGAGCTCGTCCATTAGGCCATTAGTTTCTTTGGTGGTCAACGTTCGTTCGAAATGGTTGAGCGTAATACGGAACGTGAGATGCTTGGTTTTGCTGGTTGGGTCTTGTTGGTAGATATCAAGCGGTTCGATATTCCATTCGTAGCCGTGCTCTGCTTCGGCTGCCGCGAGGGCGACTTCGAGCACATCATACACCCGCTGATATTTAATGCTGCTTTTTACTTTAAAGCTAATATCTTGTTGGGTCTTTGGATATTTCGAAAGCGGCTGGTAACGAGTGCTAAGCTCAGTTGCTTGCTGGAGTTCTGGCAAACCGATCTCGAACCCGGCACAGAACGCCGGCAACTTAAAGCCTTTGGCGACCGATGGCTTGAACTCACCCACCATGCCGAGTGTAATATCGCTGCCGGCAACCCGGGCAATTGCTGAACGCTTAGGGTTATACGGGCGCGCCACAGGATACGGCAATTCTTTGGTAATCGGTTCGTAAATTAAGCTAAAACCAAGTGTTTCGGCAAGATAGTCGAGGTAACGTTTAGCTTGATAAAACGCCGCGCCGTCATACTGCTTGGCGGCTTTACTATTGGCTGCAAATACTAATGCCAGCAGCGGGAATTCTTTTGGCAGCTTATCTTCACCATCTTTGGCATGCAGTTTGTTGTGCGTCTTGTTGAGTTCGAATAGTGCGAATTCGTCAAAGCCAGCCTTGATATTGGGGTGTACTTTGTCGAGCAAGCTCGGGGTCAGACCCATGCGGAAATACTGCAAATCGGGGCTCAAGGCATTACTGAGTTCAAACGCTTGGGCTGGGTCTTGGCCAGCCTTCTTTAATAGGTCGCCATGCACGAAGTTATAAGTCAGTAATTCATTGGTGCCAGCACTGGCTAAAATGTCGCGAACCTTGGTTTTAAGTTCGAGTTCTGGGTCTTTGGCGGCTGGCAATAAGCTGCGTTGCGGCAGGGTTTTTGGCAGGTTATCGTAACCCGTTAGACGGCCGACTTCTTCGACAATATCTTCGGGGATAGCAATGTCGGTGCGCCAGAACGGAGCGGTGATGTGCAGTTCGCCCTTCTTTTCGGCAATGTCGAATTCAACATTTTGCAGGCATTTCGTGATATCTTTGGCGGTAAGTTCAAGGCCGAGGCGCTCGTTAATGAACTGCGGCGTGATCGTAACGGGTTTATTATGACGCTCAACGCTCTTGTCTTGGCCGTCGACGGCTTTACCAATAGGCACTGCACCGCTGCTGAGTTCCTGCACCAGCTCGACTGCCTTATAGAGCACAGCCGGGCATTGCCATGGCGACTGGCCCTTGTTAAAGCGTGTAACTGAGTCGGTGAACAAACCATGCTCCATGGCCGTGCGGCGAATGTTATACATGTCGAAGTTAGCACATTCAATAAGGATGCGCGTGGTAGTTTCGTCAATTTCAGAATTATTACCGCCCATTACGCCACCCAGAGCGATTGGCTTGTCTTGGTCACAGATCAGAATGGCGTCTTTGCGCGGCGTGATCGTTTTGCCGTCGAGCAGGCCGAGCTTTTCGCCCTTACGCGGCTTGCGCACCACAATGTTGGCAACGCCGTTCTTGGCAACTTTGTCGAAGTCAAAGGCGTGCAACGGCTGGCCGGTGAGATACATCAGGTAGTTGGTCATGTCGACGATGTTGTTGATGGGGCGAATACCTACGCGGCTCAAATAGGTTTGCAGCCACACCGGGCTGGGGCCAACCTTAATATTTTCCATGCCAATGAGCATGTACCGGGGGCATAGCTCGCCGATCTCGATAGTAATGCCGTAGCCTTTTATGGCATCGCTTTTGCCAGCTTTTGGTGCTTGCGGGTTGAGGTACCAGCTGGGGCTTACAAATGCTTTGTCTTGAATACCGGCCAGCTCGCGAGCCACGCCCAAAATGCCGAAGCAGTCGGGACGATGGGTGAACATCTTGTTTTCGACGTCTATAATAGTGTCGTTGAGTTTATAGTGCTCAGCAAATGAAGTGCCGGGTGCAACTTTTTCGGTAATTTCGAGGATGCCGTCATGATTATCGCTTAGGGCAAGTTCGGCAGGGCTAGCAAGCATACCATTACTTACTTCGCCGCGGATTTCGCGGGCTTCGAGCGTGAACTGCTCTTTATCATAGGTGCTGGGCACAATGGCTCCGGGCGGCAACCACGCAACCGTTAAGCCCTCGCGCACGTTTGGCGCACCGCAAACCACTTGCACGTGGCCGTTTTCGTCGCGCTTTACGCCTTTTACCGCGCCGCCATCATCAATTTTACAGATGCTCAGTTTGTCTGCATTGGGGTGTTTGGCACACGAAACTACACGTGCAATGACAATATGTTGATATTTTTGGCCCACATCGACTACTTCGTCGACTTCGCCAAGCTGTGCACCAACTTTGGCGACCAGCTCATCTACGCTCAAGCCTTTCACTAGGTCGACGTTTGAGTATTTCTGGGCCCAATTTACGCTAATCTTCATTGGTTCATCTCTTTCCATACTTCGTATTTTTTGAGCCACGATTTGACTTGGGCTTCTGTTTCTTTTTCTGCCTGTTTACCGCACCGCTCGATTTGTTCGTCTGTTTCGTCGACCAGTTTTTCTATTTTGACCATTACATCTGGATCCATATCGACGTAGTGCTGTTTATAAGAAAATCGGTACATGGTTTTAAGAGCAAACAATTGCTTGCGGGCGCTTACCCATGCGTACTTGGCGGCCGCGGGGTTTGCTGCACCACCCAACGCCTGCGCTAGATCAAAAATAAGATCACCAGAAGCAATGCGCAGTTTACTCTTAGTGTTCCAGTTCTCTTCGGCCGGTAATTTATCGACGATTGAATACATATACTCAGCAATCTCGTTTGCTTGTTGCCAGAGTGTATTGTTTTCTAGGGTATCTATTTTTTTACTCATAAGCCCTGCCTCATCCTCGCTGCGATGGCGAATTGCATGAAGTAATTTTCGAGTGACTTACTGAGTTTTTCGTCTTTTTCAAGATACGCCTGCGCAAATTGCTCTCGTGCTCGACCAAGCTCCTGCTTGCGAGCAACGCTGCTGCATTCTGACGAATCGAGTGTGGCATCTATGAGATCAAGCCCCCTGCGAAAAGCCGCTTCTGCGTCCTGATCACGATTAGCGCCCAATGCTCTGGCTGTTCGGCCAACCTCTGAACCAATATTGCCCATCTGGTTGAAGATGTCGAGCTGTTGCCACTTTGCTCTGTCAAACACATGGCTACTCATGAACTACCTCGCTTACGATCTGAATAATCTGTTGCCGAATATTCTGGTCAAGTACATCACGCGACGGATTGTGCTGCGATGGGCGGATGTTGATCATAGAGTCAAATTCGACAAAATCATCCGTGCCAAAAAAGTCAGGCTTGAGGTTTATCCCCCACAAGTCATTCTGCTTCGAACCACGCTCTAGTAACTCAGCCTCGCCATCGGCGTGCATTTCCATATCTACAATAACTATTTTTTGTGTCACATCGACATCGGCTTTTACGAGGTTGCCGAACATCTTCTGCGCCATCTCTTTAAGTTCTTCGACCGATATTTCTGTAACTATCTTCATTTGAATTGCCTTAAGAATTCTAGTTTGCCGGATTCGAAGTTGCGGATATCTTCGATGCCGTATTTCATCATTACCAAACGCTCCAGGCCGCAACCCCATGCGAAGCCGGTGTACACCGTGGGGTCAATGCCGGCCATTTTAAGCACATTGGGGTGAATCATGCCCAGGCCAAGCAATTCGATCCAGCCTGCATAGCTACACACTTGGCAGCCTTGTTTTTGACAGAATGGGCAGCTTAACGCCAACTCAAAACTCGGCTCGGTGAACGGGAAATAAAATGGCTGGCTTTTGACTTCGATATTTTGCTGGTAGTATTCGCTTAAGAACGTTTTAAAAGTGGCGAGCAGATTACCCGCATGAATCCCTTTATCTACATAGACGCCCTCAAACTGGTAGAAGGTGTGGTCATGGCGAGCATCAAGATCTTCGTTACGAAACACACGACCTGGCAATAACACACTGATTGGTTTGCCCTGTTCGAGCTGCTTTTTGTATTTTTTGAGCACGCGGTTTTGCATGGTGCTGGTGTGCGCGGGTGCGATGAGCGGCTTACCTTTAGAATCAGTTTCTTTGGTCATAAAGGTGTCGTAGTCGTCACGTGCCGGGTGACCTTCGGGGAAGTTGAGGGATTCAAACATGTGATAATCATCGTCAATCTGGCGTGATTCGACTGCCTCGAAGCCCATGCGGTAAAAGATATCTAGAACGGTGTTGAGCTCCACCATCAGCGGATGGCGGCTTCCCTGTTCGGCGCTCAGCAAATGCGGCCGCTTGCCTGGCGCGGTATTGGCATCGAACGGAGCGGTTACATCAATAGGAGTAAGCTCTTCGGCAACATCGCCTGCGGCAGCAACGAGTTGCTCCAAATAAGCCTTAAGCTGGTTAATCTCTTTACCGAAATCACCCCGCTCTGCCGGTTCTAACAGCGGTATCTCTGCATACAAAGCACGCAGTTCATTGGCCCGCAGCACGCTGGCTGGGTCTTTACTCTCTGCAATGCGCTTTTCGAGCATCACGGCAACATCGGCAATCTTCTTATTAGAATAAGTCATGATTACTAGTAGTATACCATTCTCGAGAGCAACGGGGGTAGTTTTGTACCCGTTTTATTGAGTTGCTGCGTTTAGTTCGTCAATGGCACTATTCAGGTTATCTTTGATTTGGTTGGCGATGTCCCGTGTTATGGTTCGCGCCTCTCGAGTATAGGTGTTTGCTGCCGTCACAATTGCCAGTTGAGCAGATCGAACCGTCTGTTGGTTGGTTGGATCTTTTTGCACTTTCTCAAACTCAGCAGTAGTAGTTGTCAGGAAGGTAACAAATTCATCCTTCAAAGGTTGTACCATTTCGTCCACTTCGATTGCCTCGGCCTTTTTGGTGATAGCCTTCAGCTCTGTTACCAAAGTCCCGACAGAGGCTGCTGTTGGGGTAGTGCTGGTTGCTTGCGTAATTGCTGCTTCAGCCTCATCGGCTAGTGCGGTCATTTCTTCTGCCACGTTCAGGTACTGCTTGGTAGTATCGACAGCCGTAATCATCTTATCGAGAGCATTAGTAATAGCCGTATCGGCATCTTTGGCCTTTTTGTAGTTTGGACTCAGCACCGCTCCCAGAGGAACAGGCGCAAGCTTTGGTTTTGATGATTGGAAATTGGTAAGCGCTTCTGATGCTTGGTCAAGCTTCTCGCTCGCATCGTCACCTTGTATAGTGACCATGTCGAGGATGTACTCGTTATCGTCGAGAGAGGCAGTTATTTGTTTGTCATAGTTCGATGCAGCGATGTTGGCGTACACAAACAAGCCTCCCAACACGGCAATAATCAATAAGACTGCCCCAATTATTGCACCGAGAATAATAAAGAGTTTCTTTTTATTCTTTGGAGGTTCTGGAGCAAGCGGTGCGGGCTGGGGCATTTCTGCAGGGCTGGCTGCAGCTGCAAACGGATCAACTGCCGGTTGTTGAGGGGCCGCCGGAGTAGCGGCAAATGTGGCGGCCTGCTCAGATAAAGCCGGATTCGCTTCTGGGGTAGCAGCCACGGGAGCAGCTGGCTCAACCGGAGCCACGGATGTCGGCTCAACAGGGGCAGCTGACGCCACCTCAACCGGAGCAACAGGAGCAGCTGGTTGCGCCGTTGCAGCTGCCGGTTCGGGGGCGGCAAACGGATCAATTTCGGGCTGAGGAGTAGCTGGCTCGGGTGGCGAAGTAGCTGATTGGGGTTCAATTACCTGGGGTGTTGGTTGTCCGTTCTCTTCGTTCATTATAGTTCCTATTTAAGTATTAGCGGTTTACCTAAAGTGTACAACAGCCTCGGCAAATCACCTATGCTTGCATTTGTTGCGCATATAGGATGGTAGGCTGATTCTTCCTCAAGCCCCTTCGAAGCTGTATAATACTGCACATGGCACAATTTAGTTTTGATATTGTCAGCGAATACGACAAGGCCGAGATGAACAACGTCTTCGACCAAACCCAGCGCGAGCTGGCCAATCGCTATGATTTTAAGGGTACTCCGGCAGCCCTGGAGTGGCTCAATGGTGACAAAACCGGCTTTAAGGTGATCGGCAACAGCGATTACCAGATTGAAGCAATCTTAGATATCGTCCGCAAGAAACTGGCGACCCGCGGCCAAAGCCAGAAGGTACTTGACACCTCTAAAGAAGCGGCCACTAGCAATATGCAAACCACGCAGGAAGTACCGTTCCAACAAGGGCTCGACCAAGAAAAAGCCAAGAAGATCACCAAACTCTTGCGCGATGAACTGCCAAAAGTGAAAACGCAGATTCAGGGCGACGCCGTACGCGTCACCAGCGGCAGCAAAGATGACTTGCAAGCTGCAATGCAGCTGATTAAAGCCCAAGATTACGGCTTCCCGGTTAACTTTACGAATTACCGTTAACGTTCCGAAGCTAAAGCGGTATACTACTATATATGGAAACACCCGACGACTTGGTCGAACAGGCCAAAGCGGTACTTGCTAATAATGATCATGATGGCCACCATACCATTCCTTCGGCCGGGCTCTACCCGCACCAATGGTTGTGGGACAGTTGCTTTATCGCCATCGGGATTACTCATTACGACGTTAAGCGCGCCAAAACTGAAATCTTAAACCTGTTGCGCGGCCAGTGGGCAAACGGCATGATACCGCACATGATCTTTAACGCCGGTGATGACCATCACCGCGACCGCAATAGCTGGCGCAGCTGGACCAATCCGAATGCCCCCGATGGCGTTGCGACTACCGGCATCACCCAGCCGCCCATGCTGGCCGAAGCTGTTGTGCGCATTGGTAAACAACTGCCACTACCCGAACGCCGGCTATGGTACAAAAAAGTGTACTCCAAACTGGTGAAACACCACCAGTGGCTGTATGCTGAACGCGACCCGCACAACGAAGGCTTGACGGTGCAAATTCACCCGTGGGAAACCGGCTTCGACGATACGCCGCCGTGGATGTTCGAGCTCCACAAACACCAGCTTTCGTGGTGGATCCGTGCTGTTGAGCGGTTCCATCTGGAACCAGCAATTAACCTCCTTCGGCGCGATACCAAGTTCGTGCCGCCCAGCCAACGCCTGAGCACTATCGATGCCCTGGCGCTGTACAGCACCCAGCGCCGCCTGCGACGCAAGGCTTATGATATTGATGCAATTTTGTCGCGTTCTCTGTTCGCTATTCAGGATGTTGGGTTCAATTCTATTTTGATTCGTGCCAACAGCTTGCTGCGCGACATCGCCAAGACGGCTGGGCGGCAATTACCCGAAGATCTGAAGGCTAAAATGAAGCAATCTGAAGAAGCTTTGGAGCTTATGTGGGACGAGCAAACTACTCAGTACTACTCGCGTAACCTTGTGACCCATCACCAAATTAAGATCCCTACACTGGCGGTGCTGTTGCCGCTGTATTCGGGAGCGATTAGCAAAGAACGCGCCGAAAAACTGGTACAACATCTGACTAATAAAAAAGAGTTTGGGGCTCAGTTTCCGGTACCTTCGGTGCCACTGAATTCGGAGTGGTTCCACGAAACAGGCTACTGGCAAGGGCCAACCTGGATCAATACCAACTGGCTATTGATTGATGGCTTGAAGCGCTACGGCTATGATGACCTTGCCGAGCAAGTGCGCGAATCTTCACTGGCATTAGTTGAGCAATCGGGCTTTTATGAATACTTTTCGCCCATCACCGGCGAGCCGGCTGGCATTCCGAACTTTTCGTGGACTGCCGCGCTGGTTATTGACTTGCTGAGTAAACGCAGGCCAGCTGGCAAGGGGGTTAGTCGTCGGCTGAAGGGCGATCAACCAGCAGCGGCTCCACCGCCGGCGAAGAATCGGCAATCTTAACTACGTCTTTGTCGATTTTCTTGAGTTCTTTGTGCGCGTTATTGTAGTGATTCACCGTGGTGCCGAGTGAGCCGCCGAGCTTTTGCATGAATGTTTCGTAGCTTGCGATGTGCCTACCGAGCTTACCCACGTCTTTTTGGATCTCTTTGGCTTGCTCTTCGATCTGCAAGCTACGCAAACCTTGCAACACCGTTTGTAAGTAGGCCATGAAGCTGGTGGGGCTCACAATAATCACGTGCTTTTCGGCAAAGGCATATTCGATGAGGTCGCGCGAGTTGGTGGCCGTGGTGCCAACTTTGTTGATAAGCAGGTCGTAATACAGCGATTCACTGGGGATGAACATAAACGCGAAGTCCATCGTGTTTTCGTTAGGGCGGATGTACTTAGCTGTTTCGTCGATGCGGTTTTTGAGGTCGGTTTTGAACTTCTTCACAATGTCTTCTTTGGTCTTTTTGTCGGCTTCTTCGATGAGGCGGTTGTAGTTTTCGAGGCTAAACTTACTGTCTACGGGTAAGACTTTGCCTTTGTCGAGGAATAGTGCGGCGTCAACGATTTCGCCGTCCTCAAACTTGTACTGCATCTGGAAGCGCCCGGGCGGCATGACGTTTTCGAGCACCGTTTGCAGATAGTATTCACCCACCACCCCGCGCTGCTTAGGGTTTTGCAGCACGTTCTGCAAAGTTTTGAGTTCATCAGCCACATCTACCACGCGGCGATTGGTTTCATCCAGTTTGGTTAGGCGGCCGGTCACGTCAGCGATAATCTTGGCGCTCTGCGCAAACTGCCGCTGGATACTGTCGTTGAGCTGCGTCTGCGACTGCTGCAGCTTCTTGTTAATATTCTCGTTGAGCGACTCTTTGAGTTCGCCCACGCCTTTATTGAGGTTATCGAGATCAGCTTTGAGCAGCCCGGCTGCCTGGTCATTCTTCAGCCCGCTCAGTCTTTGGTTCAACACAAAGATGACTGCGCCAAAGCCCAACACAACTGCAACTAAAACTGCTACCCCAAGTGAATCCATAGTGCTACCAGTATATCAAAAACGG
>CAYNBU010000022.1:1588-14516 GCA_964395925.1 uncultured Candidatus Saccharibacteria bacterium | reverse complement strand
CAAAGTACTTTTGCTGCAGCTGGTCTGCTGGTGGTATTTCTGTTGCTGACCGGCATGAGCGCTTCGATTGTGCGAGCAGCATTGGTGAGCGCGTTGAGTCTGTGGGCCTGGTACTATGGCCGTGCGTTTCGTCCGCTGCTGCTTATTAGCCTGGCCGCCGCCCTTACAGCGTGGTGGAATCCGTTTTACCTGTGGTCGGACTTGGCGTGGTATTTATCTTTTGTGTCATTTTTTGGCGTGTTAATGCTAGCGCCGCTGGCGATTAAATTAGTGAGCAAGCGAGATGAGCCGAAATTGTTTGCGGGATTGTTGACCGAAACGATTGCTGCGCAGCTCATGACGCTGCCGCTGATTATGTACATTTTTGGTAGAGTTTCGCTGATTGGTTTGGTGGCAAATATTCTGGTGGTGCCGCTGGTGCCGATCGCCATGCTGCTCACACTTATCGCTGGCATTGCTGGCATGTTCGTTGCGCCGATTGCCGGTTGGTTTGCCTGGCCAGCGCGCATTTTGCTTATTTATATGCTCGACATAGCGGCGGTGCTTAGCCGTGTGCCGCACGCCGCTGCCGAACAGTATGTTTCGGCCTGGGTTATGGTCGGGCTGTATGTTGCCATTGTGCTGGTGTTGCTATTATTGTGGTTCAAAGTTCGTATGCAAAAGAGGCAAAAAGATGCTAGAATAACAGAGTAAGGAGCCACTATGTCAGGACACAGTAAATGGTCAACCATTAAGCGCCAAAAGGGAGCCAAAGACGCTGCCCGCGGTGCATTATTTACCAAACTTGGAAACGCAATTGCGATTGCTGCCCGCGGCGGCGCTGACCCCGACATGAACTTTAGTTTGCGCCTGGCAATCGACCGCGCCAAGGCTGCCAATATGCCGGTGGCAAATATTCAGCGTTCGATCGATCGTGGTTCGGGCAAGCTGGGTGGCGAGCAAATCCAAGAAGTTTTATACGAAGGCTACGGCCCGGGCGGCACGGCCATTATTGTCGAGGCGGCTACCGATAACATTAATCGTACGTATCCAGAGGTTCGTTTAGCGTTCAGTAAGCACGGTGGCAACATTGCCGAAAAGGGTGCCGTGGCTTTCCAGTTTGCGCACAAAGGCATGATCCGCGTAAATGGCAGCGGCGACGAACTCATGCTCACGGCACTCGATGCTGGTGCCGAAGACGTGCAAGAAGAAGGCGACGAGTCCGTTATTTATACCGATGCCAAAGAGCTTGCCAAAGTTCGTGATGCGCTCAAAGATGCAGCCCTCGAAATTACCGAAGCTGAACTGACATACGTACCGGCTAACACGGTGGCTATTGATGATGCGGCAACGGCCGGTAAGATTATGCGCTTGATGGACGCAATCGATGCAATTGATGATGTTACCAACACGCACGTAAATTTCGATATTTCCGACGAAATTGCCGAAAAACTATAGGTTATCCCCAACATTCTTAACAGTTAATTAAATGGTAATTGGAATATTTTGACGTTCTGTATGCTGCCCGATTAGTATCGGGACATGATTAAAAAATTACTACTCACCTTTTCCTATATCATCACGTTGGGCATTGGCATGTTTGCGCCCGTTTCGGCGAACACCTTGCCCCAAGCACTTATTACTGAGGTACAGACGGGCTTCATCGACGCTAGCAGTGGCTTGGAATATCCCAAGCAAGAATTTATTGAAGTGGCTAACGTGTCGGCAGCGCCGCTTGTTATGGACGGCTGGCAACTCGAATATTTATCGGCAGCCCACGATGGTACCGGCGAGCCGACTGCCGAACTAATCACAATTAACGGGACGCTTCCGCTCAACGGTCATGCACTGTTTTCGTATATTGGATACAATCCGGCGTCGTCGGATGCCAGCTTTGGGGTTGGCAGCATAGCAACCAGCGGTATGCTGGCAAAATCGGGCGGCCGGGTACGGCTAATGAACGGCGACATCATGGTTGACTGTGTGGCGTGGGGTTCGGCAACCGCACTTACAGGGTGCGACAAGGTAAGTGGCACATCGGCTGCCGGCCAGACGATTCAACGCCCGCACAGCGACAACGGGTCGTACGACAAAACTTTGGGGGTTAAGCATCTATCGCCCCCAACTCCTCGTGGCGGTGAGCTATACCCGAGCTTTGAGATGCCGGAGCCTAATCCGAACGGGCCAAATGTACCCGGCACAGAAGATCCAGAGCCAGAAGTTCCAGAGGAGCCAGAAAATCCTGAACAGCCCCAAGAACCGCAGCAACCAACGATTCCCCTAAACTGTCCGGGCGTTGAATTGAGCGAGATACTGCCAAATCCGGCAGGCGTCGATACCATCGGTGAGTTTATCGAACTGTATAATACGACAGATCAGACAGTGTCGTTGCAGGGGTGTAGTTTGCGACTTGGCGCAGCCGGTAAGGTATATAACTTTGCGGCCGGTACGCACTTGCAACCGTATGAGTATCGGGCTTTTATGTACAGCACCACCGGTATTTCGCTCACAAACAGCGGCGGGGAAGTATGGCTGTTGAGCCCCGAAGTTCAAACGTCATTGACGTATCCTACTTCAGCGGACGATCAAGCCTGGGCGCTTATTGATGGAGTATGGCAAACAACTTTTCAACCGACGCCCAATGCACCCAATGTGTTGTTGTTGCCGGCTGGTCGTGTGGCAAGCCTCGCTGCTGCAGGTGTCGAGCCATGCCCCGAGGGAAAATTCCGCAACCCCGAAACCAATCGCTGTAAAAATATTGAAACCGAAACGGGGCCGACGCCATGTGCCGAAGGCCAGGAACGCAACCCCGAAACAAACAGATGCCGAAAGATTGCTGCCGCAGCTACTACTCCAACGCCATGCGCCGAAGGTCAGGAGCGCAATCCGCTCACCAATCGTTGTCGTAAGATTACTACCGCTACTACCCAGACTCCTTGTGCGGCGGGCCAAGAACGCAACCCCGAAACAAACCGGTGTCGTAAAATCACAACTGCAACTGCCAAAGCGGATCCAGATGCTGCGAAATCAAGCGGCATACAAAATTACCGCATCCTGATTGCGGTGCTGATCTTAATTCTTGGCTACGCGGTATACGAATACCGGCAGGATCTTGGCGCTCAGCTTACAAAGCTCCGCAACAGTATAGTAAAGAGAGGCTCGTCGTGAGAGCTAGGCTTTGCGATTACGAAGCTTAGCTGCCAGATAGTGGTAATACGACTGGTAGGTGGCATCGGCTAAGGGGAGGTTTGCAACTATGCTATCAGCCTCATCCAGATACCGGGTGATAAGTTGCTCTACTTTAGTGCGTGCCCCGGTTGTTGTTACTATCTCGCGGAAAGTTTTGAGTTCTGCTTCGGTAGCATTGGGGTTGCCAAGGGTCTTTTCTATAACCGATCGCTGCTCGGGAGTGGCAAGCTCTAGAGTGTGTTGGAGCAGGAGTGTGCGTTTACCTTCGTGGATATCAGTCGTTGTTGACTTACCTGTTACAGAACTACTGCCGAATAGGCCAAGCAGGTCATCACTCAGCTGGAAGGCAACACCAAGTGTCGTTCCAAGTTTTGTAAGACGAGAAAGAGTTGCTGTATTGGCACCAGCCAACGTCGCGCCCGTTAGGAGAGGGCCAACAAAACTGTAGCTAGCGGTCTTAAGTTCTGCAATTTGCAGGGCATCGGTAGACAGTAACGGCTGCATAACCGCTTCGGTGTCGAGTAATTCACCCCCGATCACTGCGCTGGTAGTATCGTCCAGAATGTGGCAGGCACGAAGTACTCGCTCTGCAGGAAAGCCGCTGTTGATCAGCAACTGATGGGCGCTTGAAAGCGCCAGGTCACCAGCCAGGATCGCGCCGCTATTGGCGTAATGGTCTCGGTCTGTGTGGTTTTCGAGATGAGCGTAATGCTCCCGCAGAAGCCCGGCAATATTAGGCGCTCCATGACGGATATAATCACGGTCGATGACGTCATCATGAATTAGGAGTGCTTGGTGTAAAAGCTCCCAGGCGATTCCTGCCTCAATAATTTTTGAGTGAGCCGAACCTCCAAAAGCCTCATACGCCCAAATAACAAGATAGGGGCGGAGCCTTTTGCCTCCGGCGAGCGTAACCTGTGCCAACAATTGCCATAGCCGCTCTTCGGCGGGGTTCCGACGATGGGCTTGCTGAATACGAAGTTGGTAAAACGACTCTAAGCGCTTATTGACCTGTGCGCGAACTGATTCTAGATGAGCACCTGAAGCGGTCGTTTTACTCTGCGGCATGGCCGTATTGTACCATCTGTCACCGGTATATATGCTACGCTTACTGTATGCGAATATTGGGGATTGATCCGGGGACAGGCATCTTGGGGTTTGGTGTGATTGACGTCGACCAAAAGGGTAAAGTTAGTTTGGTAGATGCGGGCGTGATTCGTACTCCAGCAAAACAGCCCGACAGTGAGCGCCTGAGTACTATTTATGATGAACTTCACGAAATCATTACCAGTTGCAAGCCGCAAATTATGTCGGTCGAAAAGCTGTTTTTTGCGCGAAATGTGACGACCGCAATGAGTGTGTCGCAGGCCCGCGGGGTGGTGCTACTCTGTGGCAAACAGCATGAACTAGAGCTGTATGAATTTACCCCCATGCAAATTAAGCAGGCAGTTACGGGGTACGGCAAGGCCGATAAAAAGCAAATTCAAGAGATGGTACGCGTGCTGCTTGGGCTGAAAGAAGTGCCAAAGCCCGATGATGCAGCCGATGCGCTGGCGGCGGCTATCTGTTGCGCGACGAGTGTGCGATAATAGAGGCATATGATCGCAACACTTGAGGGAACGGTAAGTGAAACCTTGGCGGATACCGTCGTTTTGAACGTGAACGGCGTGGGATATGGGCTGTTGGTAACGGCCGAAGATTTTGGGCGGTTGCAAACAGAAACCCCGACAAAACTGTACGTATACGAACACATCCGCGAAGTATCATACGACCTATACGGTTTTACGTCTTTGCAGACAAAAGCGCTTTTTGAACTGCTGCTAACAGTGAACGGCGTTGGCCCGCGCATGGCACTTAACATGTTAAGCATTGGTACGGCAGATGAGGTAAAAAGCGCTATTGCAACAGGCGACGTGAAGTTTATTCAGCGAGCTAACGGCGTTGGTAAGCGTGTTGCCGAGCGTGTTGTTGTAGACTTGAAAGACAAAGTTGGCCTCGCTGGTGTCGATTTAAGTACCACTGGCCTGCTCCAGGCTGAAGCAGTCTTAACGGGCGACGAAGCGGTCGAAGCGCTGGTAAGTCTGGGCTATTCAGCAATAGACGCAGCTAAAGCACTCGAAGGAATCGACTCAAAACTACCAACCGAAGACCGCATCAAACAAGCACTAAAAGGTACGCAGTAATGGCAATTGAACGAATAATAAACGCAGTGAACGACGAAGACCCAGCAGAAGTTGAGCTGGAAATCACCCTGCGCCCACATGATTTTACAAACTATATTGGCCAAAAACGACTGAAACAAAACTTGCAGCTAGCAATTAGTGCTGCCAAAAAGCGCGGTGAACCGCTCGATCATATTCTGCTATACGGCCCGCCGGGGCTTGGCAAGACCACTATGGCAACGGTGATTGCTAACGAAATGGGCGCTACCATTCGGGTGACTAGCGGCCCGGCTATCGAACGGGCTGGCGATCTGGCAAGCTTGCTCACAAACTTGCAAGATGGCGACATTTTGTTTATCGACGAAATCCACCGCTTAAACCGCAATGTCGAAGAAGTGTTGTATAGCGCTATGGAAGACTTCAAGCTCGATATTATGCTCGGTAAAGGCCCGAGCGCTCGCAGCCTGCGGCTCGATCTACCGAAGTTTACGATCATCGGCGCGACAACGCGCACCGGAGCTTTAGCTGCTCCGCTGCGTGACCGGTTTGGCATGATCCATCGGCTCGAGTTTTATACGCCAGATGAGGTACAGCAGATTATCGAACGTGCCGCCAAGATCTTGAACGTGCCGATCGACAGCAATGCGGCGACTGAACTTGCCAAGCGCGCCCGCCTCACACCACGAATTGCCAACCGCTTACTAAAGCGAGTACGCGACTATGCAGATGTAAACGGCGACGGCATCATCGATACCGTCATTAGCGATAAAGCGCTCACACTGCTCGAAATCGACGACCTGGGGCTCGACCCGGCTGATCGTATGTTGCTCATCGCTATTATCGACAACTACAAAGGCGGGCCAGTGGGTGTCGAAACGCTTGCTGCGCTCACGGCCGAAGAGCGATCGACCATCGAAGACTTCCACGAGCCGTATCTTATGCAGGTAGGCTTGCTAGAGCGCACCCCGCGCGGGCGCAAAGTTACCCACAAAGCCTACAAGCATCTCGGAAAATCTGTTAATTATAGCGATGAAGAACAAGAAAGCTTGCTATAATAACACCTATGGACAGATCAAATAGAGGTATTGAGGGGGTGAACCCCGACGAGACATTGCTGGCAAACGTACCTCGTCACTTTTTCGGATTAGTTGTTATATATGTTGAAGTTCTCATTGGCCTGGTAGCCGCTGGGGCACTTTTGTACTTTTTGCTGCCTACTTTTAGTAGCGGTGCACCAAACGCTGGTGTCGGAGCGTATGTCTGGGTCGGCATGTTTTTGGTGACTATTTTAGCGCTGTTGCTTTTGGTTGTGGCCACACAAATTTACACCCAAAACAGACTTATTATTACCAGCAAGAACGTGACGCAAATTGCCCAAAAAGGCTTATTCCACCGTACAGTTTCGGAGCTCTCTATGGCGAATGTCGAAGATGTTACTGCCGCACAAACAGGCATTTTCGCGCATATGTTTGGCTATGGTGAACTACGCATCGAAACTGCTGGTGAGCAGAACAACTTCCATTTTGTATATTGCCCGGATCCAAATTATTACGGCAAGATGGTACTCGATGCCCGCCAGCAATTCCTACATATGCCAGAAGCTACGGCTCATCATACAGCTCATACGCCGCACCCTCCGGTGCCGCCAGCTCAACCGCCTGCAACTCCTCAGGCCTAGTTGTTATTGAGCCCGACTTTGATGTAAGGGTTTGGTGTGGTGTTGGTTGGTTTTTCGATGAATGACCGTAAGATATAGCCAGTACAGTTGTTGGCTTCGTTCGTACAACCCTCGGGGTAAGAAACGTATAAGTAATCCGAAGGGCTTTCGCTGGTAGGATTCGGTATTGCTTGAGCCGTAGTCGCATCTGCCACTGGAGTGTGAATGACGATCAAACGGCCTTCGGGGTCTTTCAAGACATCCTCGTCGATTCCGAATAAATCTTGATCGGTGAAGGTGGCAGGGTAGGCATCTTTTTCGTTGAAGTACGTTTCGAGTTTGCCCGAGATGGTGTTGATGTCGTTTACGCGCTGGCTATCACGGCGTTTTGCACTGGCTCCCTGGATGTTAATGAGTACCACACTCGAAAGCACGATAATAATGAGAACCAGAAGCAGCAGCTCGGGAACGGTGAAACCTTGTTGATTGCGGAGGTGTTTATTGAACATAAGCATGATGTATTTCCTGGTCATTGTAGCACAAAATGGCATGGCACAGAATCTAAACAGGTAATTAAAACGAAAGAATTGTAACAGGGGTCGGAGCGTTCGTACATTGTCAGCTACACCGGCGGCGTCTATACTAGTAGATACTAACCGGAAGTGGAGGAACACGTGGCAGCAAAAGATACTGCAGATACTAAAGCTAACTCAGAAAGCAAGAATACTGACGGCAAGGCAAAAGCGTTGGATCTTGCGCTCGATACAATCGAAAAGCAGTTTGGTAAGGGCTCAATCATGAAATTGGGCGATGCGCACAAGGTGCAGGTCGAATGTATTCCAACCGGGAGTCTTTCTCTCGACTTGGCGCTTGGTGGTGGTATTCCAAAAGGTCGCGTGATCGAAATTTACGGGCCGGAATCGAGCGGTAAAACAACGCTAACGCTCCATGCGATTGCACAAATTCAGCAGCAAGGCGGTACGGCGGCGTTTATTGATGCTGAACATGCGCTCGACCCTGCGTATGCGCAGCGTATTGGTGTGGACACCTCTAACTTGTTGCTCAGCCAGCCAGACAGTGGTGAGCAGGCCCTCGAAATTGTTGAAACCCTGGTTCGCAGTAATGCGGTTGATCTGATCGTGGTGGACTCGGTGGCTGCACTTGTGCCCCGTGCCGAAATCGAAGGTGACATGGGTGACGCTCACATGGGCTTGCAGGCCCGGCTGATGAGCCAGGCACTCCGTAAGCTTACGAGTATCATTAAGAAGTCGAACGCCACCGTTATCTTTATTAACCAGATTCGTATGAAGATCGGTGTAATGTTTGGTAACCCCGAAACGACAACTGGTGGTAACGCGCTCAAGTTCTACGCTTCGGTGCGTATGGACATTCGCCGCATTAGCCAGATTAAGCAGGGCGAAGAGATTATTGGTAACCGCACGCGCGTGAAAGTCGTAAAGAACAAAATTGCACCGCCTTTCCGTCAGGCAGAATTCGATATCATGTACAACAAGGGTATTAGTGTGAGTGGTGATGTGCTTGATCTTGCAGTCGCAGATGGTATCGTCGAAAAGTCGGGTGCTTGGTTTGCTTACGGCGACGAGAAGATTGCCCAAGGCCGCGAAGCAGCCAAGAAATACCTCGAAGACAATCCAAAGGTGCTCGAGAAGATCGACAAACAGGTTCGCGAAGCAGCATCTAAAAAAGAGGATTAGTCACTGAAAGTCACGGATATTAAGCAGCAGGTTAAGCGGCACGGGCGCTACTCAATCTTTATTGACGAGAAGTACGCCTTTAGCCTGAGCGAAGCTGAGCTGATCGGCAGCGGTATCCGGGTTAACAGAGAGTACACGGCCGAAGAACTTGAGGAACTGAAGCAGACAGCAATTGTCGACAAAGCCTACATGCGGTCGCTCGACTATATCGCTCGGCGGCCGCGAAGCGAGTGGGAAATTCGCGATTATTTGCGACGCAAAGAATATGACTCCCCCACTACTGACGTAATACTTAACAGGTTAAGTATTAAGGGCTATGTCGATGATGTAAAGTTTGCAGAATCGTGGGTCAACACCCGAAAATTACTGAAGCCCACTTCCCTACGCCGATTAAAGCAAGAATTACAACAGAAGCACGTGGCGCAGGAGGCGATAGAGCAGGTGCTCCAGCAGGGGCCCGAAGAGGAGCAGCAAGCACTTCGCGAAGTGGTGCTCAAAAAACGCGGCCACGCGCGATACCAAGACCAGCAAAAACTCATGGCTTACCTGCTCCGCCAGGGCTTCAATTACGGTGATATCAAGATGGTGCTTGCTGAACTCGAAGAGGACGAAGCTACGACATAGCGGGAGCTGTACTCATGCCAGCCTTTTTGGGCTGCAAAGGGTCTTGGATGACAACTTTGCGGTTAGTAATTTGGGTAATCTGACTTCGGTCGACGCTCAGGCTACCGTTGCCAAGACTCCTCATTATCGACTGCCCAACGTAGATCTTCTGTATATACAGCGTCTCGACCTCTACAGCGTAATCGTTAATTTTACCGACTCGTTTGTTGCTGGTGGTAACTACTGGCTTGCCGATAAGTTCGAATTCGTAGTCAAGAATTTCTTTGAGCCGCACGAGCTCTTCGGGTTCGGTAAGTACGTCGTGGTCGTTTACCACGATCCCCTGCCGAATAATGTCGCGTACATCCTGCTCGAGTAAAACCAGCGTTTCTTTGCTAAAGCGGTCTTGGCAGTACCACCCCTCGACCTTCAGATTATTTGGGTTAATGATTGGAACCATTGCAGTAGCTATCTGAGCGCCGGTGCGCAGGCTCAGAATAGGGCGGTTAATCAGGGCGTCACTCAGTTGCAGCATAGCTATTCTAGTATACCGTATCATGGTAAAGCTTGCCGCTATAACTGCCGGCGCGCTACCATAGGGTGATGAGTAATAAGAAACATTGGGAAACGACTACTGTCAGCCCCGAAGCCACCGAAGCACTGGCTACCCTGATTGGCCATAAGCTGCGTGGCGGCGAAACCATCGAGCTCGTCAGTGATCTGGGTGGTGGCAAGACAACCTTCGTGCGCGGCTTGGCGCGCGGCCTCGGAAGCCATGATCGGGTTTCGAGCCCTACTTTTACAATAAGCAAGGTGTACAAAGCCAAAAACCTCGAACTCCATCACTTCGATTTCTACCGGCTTAACGAGGGCGGCATGGTAGCCCATGAGCTTGCCGAAGTTGCCGGTGATCCACAGTGCATTACTGTCGTGGAATGGGGAGAGATTGTGCAAGATGCACTGCCCCACGAAAGGCTGACCATTACCATTCAAAACCACGGTGACGATACGCGTGACATTACCGTGGTCTACCCTCCTACTCTGGAATACTGCTTGAGTGGAGTACTATAGGGCTATGCTGATTCTTACGATCCGTACCGATAACCCTCAGGCCGAAGTTGGCTTATATAGCAATGAAGAACAATTGAGTTACGAAACGTGGCAGGCACATCGCGAGCTCTCGGAAACGATTCATATAAAGACTAAAAGCCTGTTAGGTGCCGCGCAGAAGCAATGGACAGACGTTGCAGGCATCGTGGTATATCAGGGGCCTGGTAGCTTTACAGGCTTGCGAATTGGGATTAGCGTGGCGAATGCTCTGGCTGCCGCGAACAACTGCGGGGTGGTTGGGGTAACAGGTGAAGATTGGGTAGCCAAGGGTTTGAAACGGATCACTCAGGGTGAATCCGACAATGTGGTGCTCCCTGAGTATGGCGCACCCGTGCATATTACTCAGCAAAAGCGTTAGTGTGAACCTGTGAGGGGGGAGTGCCTCTGCAGGGCGCTTTTATGGGGCTTACGCGCCCATGGCGCTCGCTGACCCTGCAGAGGCACTCCCCCCTCGCAGGTTCATCCACTCCACTTGACTCTATGTGCTCAAAGCTTATGCTAAGAGTATAAATTCGAAAGGATCCTTGTTATGCCCGAAAGTAAAATAACACCACCTCCCGCTGAGCCAAAAACTCCTCCAGAAGAGCCAGAGACGCCTGTGGCAGAACCGGTAGCACCGCCGGAAAAACCAGAAACACCGGCTGTTGCAGCTCCAGCTGCGCCGGCAGCTCCCACTAAGCCTAAAGGCAAGATGCCAACCTGGGTCAAAATTCTGCTTGCCGCCATTGCTGCAGTGCTTGTTTTGGGTATTGCCGCTGTTGTAGGGCTATTCGTACTGGTCGGTAATGCCACCAAGGCTCCGGTTAAAGTGGGCGACCAGCTTATGAGCGAGATTCAGTCGAATGACCCAACGGGCGTGTACGCAATTTCGAGTGAGGCCTTTAAAGATGCCACCAGCGAAGCCCGGCTTGAGTCATTCCTCGACCAAATCTCTCCGCGGTTGCAGGGCAAGGTAACGCTGGTGGAGCGCAATATTAGTACAGAATCGGGGCAAGAACCACTTGCTGTTTTGGTGTACAGCATCGAAACTGATGACGGGACAAAATACGTAAAGATGATTTTGCAGAAAAATGGCGACACCTGGCAGGTATACCGATTTGAGTCGTCAAATAGCAAACCAAGCGCCAGTCTCGAATAATATTTACCCAAACTACCATTGACGCCGCTATAAAAAGGGGGGTATAGTTTGGATAGGATTTCACGTTTTGGGACAAAATCCGCATCTGTTATTTACTAATTGATTTTCCAGATACACCTTGTTGAGCTAATGAAGTGATAGTGATCGTTCTCGGGTAGTATCTGCAAGTATGAAAGGAATTACTTATGGATCCAATTACCATAGTACTGGCTGTGGTTGGAATCGCTGCTGGATTTGGTGCCAGCACGGTTGTATCACGTAAACGAATGGGCGCGAGCCAAGAACAAACAGAAAAAGAGATTGCCAAGGCTAAAAAAGAGGCCGATAAACAACTGGCGCAGGCTCGCGAAGATGCCGCTGCGGTTGCCGAAGAAGCACGCAAAGACGAACAAAGCCGCCGCAAAGAACTCAAAGCGATTGAACAGCGATTGCTCGACCGTGAAGAAGCACTCGATAAAAAGCTCGATGGCATTGATAAGCGAACCGAACGACTGCGCACCGCAGAGGCCGAAGTTGAGGAGCTCAAAAATGAGATCCGCGACATTCGTGTGAAGCAGCAAGAAAAGCTCGAAAAGATTGCCAAGCTCAGTAAAGCTGATGCTGCTGAAAAGCTGATGCAGATGACCGAACGCGATATTCGTAACGATCTCACTGGTCTTGTTGCCAAGCTCCAAAAAGAAGCCCAAGAAAACGCCGAAGAAACTGCCGCGTTGGTTATCACACAAGCCATGGAACGCATGGCTAGCGAAGTAACTGCCGAGCGAACCATCACCAGCATCAAGCTGGAAGACGAAGAAATGAAGGGTCGCATTATTGGTAAAGAGGGCCGTAATATTCAGGCTCTGCAACGCGCCACCGGCGTAGATATTATGGTTGATGACACTCCGGGTTACGTGGTACTTAGCAGCTTTGACCCGGTTCGCCGCGAAGTTGCTCGCCAAGCATTAACGATGCTCCTGAAAGACGGTCGCGTGCACCCCGGTCGTATCGAAGAGGTTGTCGAGAAAGCCCAAAAGAATGTACATAAAGAAGTGCTCCGTGCCGGCGAAGATGCTGCCCGCGAAGTTGGCGTAATCGGCATTCCAAAAGAAGTTTTGGAGCTGCTGGGTGAACTGAAGTTCCGTACCAGTTACGGCCAGAACGTGCTGAAGCACAGCACCGAAATGGCGCACATGGCCGGCATTATTGCCGAAGAGCTTGGCGCAGATGTCAAGACCGCCAAGTACGCCGCGCTGATCCACGACATGGGCAAAGCTCTGACGCACAAGATGGAAGGCAAGCACCACCATATTAGCGGTGAAATGGCTCGCAAGTATGGCGTGCCAGAACCAGTAGCCCACGCTGCCGAAGCTCATCACGATGATATGGAAGCTAC
>CAYNBU010000022.1:0-1488 GCA_964395925.1 uncultured Candidatus Saccharibacteria bacterium | reverse complement strand
GAATTCGCCAAGTAGTCGTACGGCAAACCGCTTTCGCTTGCTATCCATGCCTGAAGGTTTACAATCTTTACGCAAGGAGCATCCATGGCTAATACCGGTGAACATTCAGAAGGAAGCGAAACTCCGTCTAGCGACCTCGTAATGCCCGTAGATTTATGGCAGGACTTAGAGCGAGCAGAGAAGGCTGCGAGAGCAGATGCATACGGCGTCGTGGGTGACCAGCTTGCTCGCCTCATCGCCCTTGAGCCGGTAGAGGGGCCAACGCGGATGTACCACCGAACATACCATGAGGGCAACTCACGAAGGGTTGTGATTGCACGTTTCATAAACGGAGTTATGCCAGCGAACCGGATTATTGTTAACGATATGAGCGTTGATATCTACAATGCATCATGTGTAACGATTAAAGATAGTTACGTTGGCCTTAACGGATTCAATTCGTTTGCACAAAAGATTACGGCAGTCCGTCAACTCGATCTGAGCGAGCCGTGGGACGATTCAATTACCTATGGCCCGCTCATCCAGGGTGATGCCGCAGATGTGCGATGGCCGGTGCATCGTAAGTACACCATCCCGCTCCTAAAATCAGTGGCGCCACTGGGCAAGTACCTTTTGCAAATTCCTGCAGAAGGCCAGCCGATCGAAACGCTTGATATTCCCCAGAAGCTTATGGAAGTGCATGACATGCTTAAGACGCTCGATGAGGGTACGCGCGTAGGGCACGACGGCTAGGCAGCGTATACTAAGACTATGAAAATTCTTTATCTTGGCGACATTATGGCGGAGCCCGGCATTCGGGTGGTAGAGGAGTTGTTGCCGGGTTTGCGGCGTGAACATACCGTTGACGTGGTGATTGCGCAGTCCGAAAACGTGACTGATGGCAAGGGGATCAACAAGGCCGACTATGCACGGCTTAAAAGTATTGGCGTGGATGGTTTTACGGGCGGTAATCATTCCTTTCAGCAAGAAGATATCTACGATCATCTGAATGACCTGCAGCAGCCCATTACACGCCCGGCAAACTATCCGAGCGATATGCCGGGGGCACAGTATAAATATGTTGAAACGCCAAAAGGCCGCGTATTATTGGTGAGCATATTGGGCTCGGTGGTGGGGAAACAGGCGAAAGAACCGGTCGCCAACCCGCTTAAAACCATTGATGAAATACTAGCTGCCACGCAAGACCAACCAAACGTGGCAACGGTGATTAATTTCCATGGTGATTACAGCAGCGAAAAGGTTATCTTCGGGCATTATTTGGATGGCCGGGCGAGTCTGGTGGTGGGTGACCACTGGCATGTGCCGACCGCTGACGCCATGCTGCTGCCCAAGGGCACGGCCTACATTACGGATGTTGGTATGTGCGGTGTGCTGCACTCCAGTTTAGGGGTGACGTTCGAGTCGGTGATCCCGCGCTGGCGTGATGGCATGGTGAATACCAACGAAGTCGAAACAAAAGGGCCGTTGCAGCTGAATGCGGTGCTGGCA
>CAYNBU010000021.1:9799-15002 GCA_964395925.1 uncultured Candidatus Saccharibacteria bacterium | reverse complement strand
TGTAATGACTGAACACGAGAAAAAGAAACGCTGGAAGCTGATCCTTAATATTGTCACGGTGATTGCATTGCTGCTGCTGTGTTATTTCTTGCGCGACCAGATCATGCAGACTATCGAGAATCTGACACGGGTGAACGCCTACGCGCTGCTGCTGATTATCCCCATCCAGTTTGCTAACTACGACGCATACTCACGCATGTATCAGTACTTGTTTGCGTTGCTGGGCAATAAGGTGCGTTATTGGGATATGTATAAGGTGTCGCTGGAGCTTAACTTGGTGAATCATGTATTTCCAAGCGGTGGTGTGTCGGGCTTTTCGTATTTCGGTGTGCGCATGAAGGATTTTGACGTCACCACGGGCAAGTCAACACTGGTACAGACCATGAAGTTTGTGCTGTTGTTTGTGTCATTCGAGATATTACTGGTGTTCGGGTTGATCTTTTTGGCGCTGGGGAACCAGGCAAGTAACCTCGTAATTTTAGTATCGAGTTCGCTGGCAACTTTCTTGCTGGTGGCTACGCTGGGCGCAGCATTCCTGATCGGCAGCGAGCGCCGCATTAACGGATTCTTTACCTATATTGCGCGGTTTTTGAACAAAGCGATTCATATTGTACGCCCTAAAACGCCCGAAACAATCAGCGTGGCGCGGGTGCAGAAAACCTTTACCGAGCTACACGAAAATTACAAGATTCTTAAGAGCGACTATCGAAAGATGGTGCCGCCAGTTATCTTCGCGTTGATAGCCAACGCCAGCGAGATTATGACCATTTACGTGGTATATGTGGCCTTTGGTCACTGGGTAAATCCGGGAGCGATTATTCTGGCCTATGCGATTGCTAACTTCGCGGGGCTCATCTCGGTACTGCCAGGGGGCATTGGTATTTACGAAGCAATCATGACTGCCGTGCTGGCGACTGCTGGCATTCCGCCATCGGTGAGTATCCCCGTAACGGTGATGTACCGCGTGCTGAATGCAGTAATACAGATTGTTCCAGGCTATTACTTTTACCACAAGGCGTTGGCCGGTAAGGCGCGGCCAACGGCTCAAGCATGAACCAAGACGTAATTTTAAGCGTTTCGGACTTTGTGGGGCTTTTGAATCAGACACTAGAATACGCCTATCCCAATGTGGTGATCGTGGGGGAGTTAGCCAACTTTCGCGTCAGCAAGAACCGATGGGTGTATTTTGACCTCAAAGACGAATATTCAAGCGTGAAGTTCTTCGGTACGGTGTATCAGTTGCCGGGGCCACTCGAAGACGGCTTAATGCTACAGGTACGCGGCAACCCGCGGCTGCATCCGCAGTATGGCTTTAGTATTACGGTGCAGAGCATACAGCCGGTAGGTGAGGGGTCGCTTAAAAAAGCTGCTGCGCTGCTCGAAGCAAAACTCCGTACCGAGGGCTTGTTTGAATTGGAGCGAAAACGGTCGTTGCCATATCCGCCGCAACACATCGGTCTGATTACTTCTTCGGAATCAGCCGCTTACGCCGACTTTACCAAGATCTTGAACCAGCGGTGGGGCGGGGTACAGATTGATCTTGCCGATGTGCAGGTGCAAGGCGAAGCAGCAGTGGAACAGATTGTGCGGGCTGTGGAGCAATTTAATGCCAGTGCGCAGCCTCCTGAGGTGCTCGTTTTGACACGCGGTGGCGGTAGCGCCGAAGATTTAGCAGCTTTTAGTACCGAACAAGTCACGCGAGCTGTTGCGGCAAGTCGTATTCCAACTTTGGTGGCAATCGGGCATGAAATTGACCTCAGTCTGGCCGAACTGGCAGCTGACCAGCGAGCCAGTACGCCCAGTAACGCCGCCGAACTGCTGGTTCCCGACAAGAAACAAACGCACGAGCGTCTAAAAGCGATGAGCGTGCAGCTTGCCCAGTTCCTGCAGGGGCAGGTAACGCACGGGCAGCATCAGCTCGAGGTTCGCTCGACGCGTTTGCACGAACGTGTGCAGCAGCTTTTGACTCGCCACATCGAAGAACTGACGCTCAAACAGCATTTATTGGGCGCACTGAACCCCGAACGGGTTCTAGAGCGTGGGTTTGCCATTGTGAGCAACCAAAACGGTGTTATTCGCAGTACTAAACAACTGAAGCCAGATATGAACGTAACGATTCGCCTAAAAGATGGACGAGCGCAAAGCACCATAACTAAGGTAGAATAAAGGCATGGCACAAAAAGAACTTAATTACCGCGAACTGAATAGTGAACTCGAAGTAATCCTGGCGAGCCTCGAAGCCAATGATCTCGAAATTGATGAGGCTATCAAGCAATACCAGCGGGGAACCGAAATCGTTGAGCAGCTGCAAAAGTACCTCAAAACGGCCGAGAATAAAGTTAAAAAGGTCACTTCACCGAAGTAATGATCTTGCTGATCCCGATTGTACTCGTGTTGCTGTTTGGCTTTGTGGTGTGGTTTGGGGCGCCGTACTTACCTACGCTCAAGCCGCAAACCAAGCAGGCGCTTGATCTGTTAGATTTGAAGAAAGGCCAAACTTTGCTCGAACTCGGTTGCGGCGACGGCCGCGTTATGCGCGCTGCGGCTGCCCGAGGCCTGATAGTAGTAGGGTACGAGCTGAATCCTATTTTAGTAGTCATCGCCAAGGCAGTTACCTGGAAATATCGGGCTGTCACCACAGTAAAATGGGGGAATTTCTGGAGCGCTGAGTGGCCGCAAGCCGATGGTGTCTTCGTATTTTTGCTCGACAAATACATGAAAAAGTTGGATAAAAAAGTTGCACAACAATGCAAGGCGCAGGGCACGCGTTTGCGCCTGGTAAGCTTCACTTTTAAAATTCCGGGCCGCAAAATCACCCGGCAAGACGGGGGATTGTACCGATATGACTATAAATAATACTTGCCTCCAGAGGCCAAGTCGTTTACCATGAGCAGTATGAAGAAGCTTGATATGCGTGGAGCATTGAATACCTTGCTCATTCCTCTGATTTTAGTGACTGTACTCTTTTTGGGTGCCGTCGTCTTTGGTATGTGGGCTTTTGCAAGCCGCCAAGACTATAAAGACAATGTAAGCCAGAAAGTGGATGCTGCGGTAGAGATTGCCAAGCAGCAGACCTCATCCGAAAAAGATAATGAGTTTACCGAAAAAGAGAAGTTGCCCCTCAAAGAGTATACCGGCCCCGCTGCTTACGGTAGTTTAGTAATAAAGTATCCGAAAACATGGAGTGCATATGTCGTAGAGAAGGCTGGTGGTACACCGATTGACGCATATTTTAGCCCCTCCTTTGTGCCAGGGATAGGAACCGATGCCTCTTACGCGCTGCGCGCTCAGGTTCTCGATACGAGCTACGCCCAAGAGATTAAAAAGTACGATGGTCAGGTAAGGGCTGGCCGACTTACTGCTACACCGTACATTCCTGCAAAGGTGCAAACCGTTACCGGTATGCGTTTTGACGGCGAAGTGGCACAAGGCAAGGTTGGCAGCATGGTAGTAGTGCCGATGCGTGATAAAACACTAAAATTATGGACCGAGTCAAGTAATTACCTAGGTGATTTTAACGACATTATTTTGCCAAATTACACATTTTCTGAATAACATAGTGGTATACTGAGGGCATAAATACAGGGGGTTCGAGGGGTCATTTATGCCCGCACCATCATCGGTGAACGCAGAACGACTATTGCGAGCTATGGCAGAGGAGCTTAAGGCTCCGCTGCTGCAAATTGCTCGTCAGGCGGAGTATACCCAAAAACAACCCGATGTCGCCATGTTACGTGACATTGAGCTTTCGGCTAATCAAGCATTATGGTTTGTTGATAGCTATCTTTTGAGCCAACAACTACTCGATCAAGCTGTGCTAGAACTTGAACCAGTGTCGGTTTCGGCTGTGTTGCATGATGTCACGCAGGCGCTCGCCGATGTAGCAAAACAGTACAACTGTCAGTTAGAGCTACAGCTCAGCGGCCGTTATGGCCCCGTTATGGCTCATGCCCATGGCTTAAAAACGGCACTTATTGGGTTGGGGCATACGCTTATCGCCGCAGGGGAGCAGTACGATCGGCCGCATCGTTTGGTACTCGGGGCGCACAAGACACGCGACGGCGGTATTGTGGCTGGTGTGTTTAGCCAGACTGATGGCTTGAGTCAAGCGGTGTATCGTCGCGGACGGGAACTATATGGCAAGGCCCGCCAACCGTTTAATGAGTTCTCAACGCAGGGTGGAACGGGAGTATTTGTAGCCGAAGCACTGTTTGCTTCTATGGAATCTGAGCTTCGTGTGGCTACACATAATAAAATAACCGGCCTGGCAGCCACACTACAGCCGAGTCGTCAACTGCTGTTGGTGTAACTATGGCACATATTCTACTGCTCGAACCTGACACACTTCTCGCTCGAACTTACAGAGGATATTTAGAAGCTGCGGGGCATCAGGTGTATTGGCAAAGGGATGCTGCTGCGGCGCTTCCTGTTCTTGATGAGCATCCTATTACCCTTGTGGTGCTTGAATTGCAGCTTGCAAAGCATAACGGAGTGGAACTGCTGTACGAAATGCGTTCGTATCCCGACTGGGACCACATCCCGGTATTGCTGCACACCATGGTTCCGCCAGCGCATCCGGGCTTGGGGCGAGCCTTCTGGAGCGAACTGGGGGTCGTTGAATACCGGTATAAACCTCAAACTTCACTTACCCAACTAGTGCACTGTGTCAATCGGCACCTTACCGTCGCAGCATGAACCAGGTTGTCACAAAAGGAGTAGTGCTGACCCGAACAAACTTCGGTGAAGCCGATCGTATTATTACATTTTTGACTTCTGACCACGGTAAGGTTCGAGTCATGGCCAAGGGCGTGCGTAAGATAAAAAGCAAGCTGGCGGGCGGCATCGAACTGTTTAGCGTGAGCCAGATTACGTATATTCCGGGTAAAAAAGATATTCAAACCTTGGTGTCGACGCGGCTCGATAAGCACTTTGGCACCATTGTGCAAGACCTGGAACGCACCATGTTTGGTTATGAATTACTCAAACAAACTAACCGAGCCACCGAAGACGAAGCAGAACCCGAATATTTTACAATGCTAGTGACGGCGCTGCAGGCACTCGACAGCAATACCAACCAGCAGCTGGTTGAGCTGTGGTTTGGGGCGCAGCTGCTGAAGCTCGCCGGGCATGAGCCGAACCTGGTAACTGACAGCGCAGGCGTGCGGCTCAATGCCAGCAAGCTCTATACCTTTGATTTCGAAAG
>CAYNBU010000021.1:0-9699 GCA_964395925.1 uncultured Candidatus Saccharibacteria bacterium | reverse complement strand
CCATCTTCTACAGAGGTGAGAGTACTAATGTCGTTGACATCAGCGAGGCTTGAAGGGTAGTATCCGCCGTTTTCAGAGCTGTATTCCTGAACGCTCAAGTTAACGAGGGCGAGGTCGTTTTTGGCCTGGGTATTGCGAGCGTTACGCTGCAATGCCGGAACACTAAGCACCATGACCAAAACAAAGACTACTTGCAGAAAGATAAACGTGGCGTTCAAAATGATCCCCACAACCCCGAGAGTGTTTTTATGGCCAGCTTTTTTGCTTTTGCTCAGGCCAATAATACTTAAGATTAGCCCAACGAGCGGGATGAGAAAGGCGAGTATAATGCCGGCAACGGCCAGGCCTTTTCCGGGATCAGTTTGTGGTTGGGTTTTGGCTGGTGTGGTCATGGCGCGTCCTTTTTACGTTGTTGCTAGCAGTATAGCAAACGAGTATGTCATACCGAACCGCCGTATTTTCTGAATCGACAGGGTCGGCTAGCGCCACGGGCGAGCCCCTGGCTCCCCGTAAAGCGCCCTGGAGAGGCAGAAAATACGGCGGTTCGGTATGAATACCCTGAAAATACGGTATAATACCCCTAATGAGCACAGAAAAAATTACTATGGACGATATTATTGCATTGGCGAAGCGCCGCGGATTTGTGTATCCGGGCAGTGAAATCTATGGCGGCGAAGCCGGCTTATACGACTTTGGCCCGTACGGTGTAGAACTGCTCAACAACATCAAGGCTTCGTGGTGGCGCGCAAACGTGCATGCCCGCGACGACTTCGTTGGTTTAGATTCTGCAATGTTCAAGAACCCGAAAGTCTGGGAAGCCTCTGGTCACGTAGGTGGTTTTTCTGACCCACTGGCAGAGTGTAAAAAGTGCAATACTCGTATTCGTGTAGATAAAGAGCTTAATAGGATCGGTGTTGAAGCTGACGAGAAAATGAGTGAAGCAGAGCTCAATAAGCTGTTTGATGACAACCGCGACAAAATCAAATGCCCAAACTGTGGCGCAAAAGATTTCTCTGAAGTAAAGGCGTTCAACATGCTCGTAAAATCAAACCTCGGTGACTTTACTGGTACTGGTGAGCGCGTAGTATACCTGCCGGGTGAAGCCTGTCAAGGTATCTACCTGAACTTTAAGAATATCGTAGCAACCACTCGCATGAAGGTACCATTTGGTGTGGCGCAAATTGGTAAAGCATTTCGTAACGAAATTAGCCCGCGTAATTTCTTGTTCCGTACTCGCGAGTTAGAACAAGCCGACACCCAGTACTTTATCCCGCCCAACCAGAACAAAGAGAACTACGAAAGAATTAAGCAAGATCGCTGGAACTGGTATGTTGATAATCTTGGTATAAAAAAGGATAATCTCCGCTGGAAACAACATGATAATCTGGTGTTCTACGCCAAAGATGCTTGGGACATTGAATATAAATTCCCAACATGGGGCTTTGATGAGATCGAAGGTATTCACGATCGCACCGACTATGACCTTTCGCAGCACGAAAAATTCTCCGGTACTGACTTGCACTACATCGACCCTAAGACCAATGAAAAATACATTCCATGGGTGCTCGAAACCTCAATGGGTATGGGTCGCGTATTCTTGGCTGTCATGAGTGATGCCTATACCGTAGAAGAACTCGAAAATGGTGATACTCGAACAGTACTGAAATTGAACTACGACCTTGCACCCGTAAAGTACGCAGTATTCCCCCTGCTTCGCAACAAACCAGAACTCGTCGAAAAAGCTCGCGAAGTATACCAGCAACTCAGCAAGAAGTTCATTTGTGAATGGGACGACAACGGTAACATCGGTAAGCGCTACCGCCGCCAAGACGAAATCGGTACGCCGTACTGCGTGGTCATCGACTTCGACACGCTCGAAGACGGTACCGTGACCATTCGCGACCGTGATACCACCGAGCAAAAGCGCGTCAAAATCGAAGACCTGTAGGCCACGTATGAAACAAGCGATTCTTCTGCACGGAACCGGAGGGAACGACAAAGATTATTTTTGGTTTGCCGATACCAAAAAATACCTCGAAGAAAAAGGGTATCAAGTGTGGTGGCCGGCACTGCCGAACCCAGAACGACCAGTCTTGCAGCAGTCTTTAGAGTTTTTTGAACAAAATATGCCAGCAGTTGACGAAGAAACGATCGTCATTGGGCATTCATCGGCCTGCCCGCTTATTTTGACCTGGTTGCAATATCTGACAATTTCGATCAAACAAGCAGTACTAGTTGCCGGGTTTTATGAACTTATTGATGAGGCTGGCCAGTCGGCGCTCATGCTGCCAAAAGATGGCTGGAACTTTGAGGCTATCAAAGAGCACACGCAGCAGCTCGTTATAATAAATTCAGACAACGACCCATGGAATTGCAACGACAAACAGGCTCGACCGATTGCCGAAAAACTTGGTGCAACATTTGTGCTCATGGAGGGGCAGGGGCATATGGGCTCGCTCACCTTTAACCAGCCCTACCGCGAGTTCCCCGAACTCAAAAATCTCCTCACCGTTTAGGTGCTATAAGCTTATAAAGAGGCACACATTTATTATAATAATATTGTAATATTTTAAGATGTGTGCTACGCTTAAGCTATGAAGATTACCACGACCCAAAAAGTTATCAAAATCGGTTCTAGCAAGGGCATTACGCTACCGGCAAAAGAGCTCAAGCAACTTGGTGTCTTGCCGGGCGACCACGTAAAAGTGACGGTTAGTGCTGCGCCAAAGGCGCCAAAAAGTCAGGTGCCTTCGGAGTACGAAGCGTTTGTTGAGCAGTACGGCGAAACGCTAAAAAACCTATCTCAAAGATGATCGCGTACATAACGCTCGAAGAAATTCTACAACTCCATTTTCGAGTCGTGGAGGATTTTGGCGGTACGCATGGTGTGCGTGACGAAGGGCGGCTCAAATCAGTCGTAGAAGCACCGGCACAAAGTGTGTTTGGCGCTGAGCAGTATGCCAGTGTTTACGAAAAGGCGGCAGTGTACATGCGCAACATCATAGCTGATCACCCATTTTACGATGGCAACAAACGGAGCGGGGTAACGGTTTCGACTATCTTCCTGATGCGAAATGGTTATCGGCTGACGGCCACGCCGAAAGAGCTCGAAGATTTTGCCGTGCAAGGAGCCGTCGACCATCTAGAAATTCCGGCGATTGCCGAGTGGCTGAAATGCCATGCAAATCGAACGAGTTAGCTGCTTTTATACTGTACAATAGAGCCATAGGAGAAAAGTATGTCACAAGAATGGATCGATCAACACCTCTGGTTAATACTACTGGTAGCAGCGTGGGAGTTATTTTGGAAGGCCTGGGCATTGTGGAGGTCGGCTCGCGCTGGCAGCAAGCCATGGTTTATCGTACTGCTGCTTGTGAACACGCTGGGTATCTTGCAAATTGCCTACATATTTATTTTCAGCAAACAAACATCATCTAAGAAGTAGTAACGCAAGTTTTGTGCACGGCTCACAGCCAATCATGCTGTTGTAAATTAGTCTTTGTGGCCGTGCCACGAGTCATTTACTATGGGAGTACCCATGAAAAGCCCAAACATAGTTGTCATCGGCGGCGGGACAGGAAGCTTTACGCTGCTGAGTGGGCTCAAAGCTTACGCCCAAGATATTACCGCACTCGTAAATGTTGCAGATGATGGCGGTTCTACCGGTATTTTGCGCGACGAACTTGGTGTATTGCCCCCGGGTGATATCCGTCAGTGTTTGGTGGCGCTGGGCGAATCTTCAAAAACCCGCGATCTGTTTAATTACCGGTTTGCCGAAGGGTCACTCAAAGGCCACAGCTTTGGTAACTTGTTCTTAAGCGCTGTCGAAAAAATGACCAACAGCTCCAGCGAGGCTATCGAGCTAGCCAGCACGCTCCTGCGTATTAAAGGCCGTGTGCTGCCAATCACCATAGATAAATCTCATCTTGTACTAACCACCAAAGACGGAAAAATCATCAAGGGCGAGTTCGAAATTGGCGGCATGGATTTTAAGGATTCGCTGCGCCCCACGCTGTCGCTTGACCCGGTGGCGCACATTTTACCCGATGCAAAAGCCGCTATCGAAGATGCCGATATGGTCGTGATTGCCCCCGGCAACTTGTACGGCAGCCTAGCCCCGGCGCTGGTTGTAAAAGGCGTAAAGGCAGCACTCACGAAAACCAAAGCCACAGTAGTGTACGTGTGTAATTTGGTAACCAAGCCGGGTCAGACCGACGGCTTTACCGTCGAAGACTATGCAGCCGAAATCGAACGATTCATTGGTGCACCGGTACTCGACTACGTGGTATTTAACACCGACGAACCAACGCCCACGATGCTCAAAAAGTATGCGCACGACGGGGAATTCCCGGTCGAATTTGACCTCGACCACATGAGCGCTCAGCACTACGAAGCTATTGGTTTGCCGCTGATTGCCCGCGAAGCAGCCAGCTACGGCCAGCACGATGCTATCCGCCACAGCCGCAGCCTGATTCGCCACGACAGTGACGTACTGGCTCGCCAACTCATGAGGATCTACTTTACCTAAAGGCATGAAGTATAGCCATATCTTTATTGATTTTGATGAAACACTTTTTAACCACGCTGCGTATATAGCATGGGCAGACGACGTGCTGGCCGGCCTGCTGGGTAAAGAAGCCGGGTTCTACAAACATAATATAGATGACTTTCATCAGCAGCTGGACGATCCGCATCTTCGGTTGTTCAAACATGATGCGCATAGCCGTGAAACGACGGGTAAAGGGTGGGATTATATCTCAGGAGAGTTAGAGCGTGTGCGTAAAGACCATGCCGGCGATTTCTGCTACGGCGACGCGCATGATTTTTTGCAATGGGCGACAGCTCAAGATGTAGATGTGCGTATTCTAACGTTCGGCGACGCCGAGTACCAGCATTATAAAATCAATACCTGCCCGGTGATTCGTAAGCTTGGGATCCCGGTGCATGTGGTATCTGAACCCAAGCGGGATTTCTTGGCCCGTGAGTTTGGCAATGCCAAAAGAGGAGTGCTGATAGATGACAAGCATCCGCTTCGGCTCCCCAAAAACTGGGACGAAATATGGATTAACCGCAGCAGCAAACTTGCAGAACCGAAGCAACTCGACGCAAAAACATATCAAGTATCATCGTTGGCACAGGTCGCGCAGATTAAAAATAGCTAAAGAATTTGGGGGTAGCGGGGAGGTCTTGTAGGGATTCTTCGGTGAAAAATGTGGGCTTCACCGTATGGGTGCGCGGATCAATAAACCCAATTTCTTCGATTTCATCAAGCCCATGCGTGGTTTTACCAAGGTCAATAGCGAGGTAATCTTGTGCATTGGTGATTTCAAAAAAGAACTCAATCTCTTCTTCGCCATCTTTTTTACGTTTGAACTGCTGGACGTATAGAAGGTTGCCGATCTGCGGTGCAATGCCAGTTTCCTCGATCATTTCGCGGTGCAGGGCAGCAAGCACTGGTTCGCCGGGGTCAACGCTTCCGCCAGGAACGCACCAATAGTTTCCGTCAAGCGCATCAGTGTAGGGTTTGAGTTTGGCGCATAATAATTTATTATCGTGGATCACCACGCCGCGAACGGCAAGTCGTCTATTCATCCCACCAGTATAGCGGATTATTTGTTACAATGATGGTATGAAATTTACCGAACTTCCGAAGCTCAAAAAAGGCGACCAGGTTGCGGTGCTTTCGCCGTCGGCCGGTTTGCCAGAGATTTTCCCGTGGGTACAAGATCAGGGGCTTGAACGAATGCGCGACGTTTTTGGGCTCGTGCCAAAAGAGTACCCGACGACGCGGGTTATGGGCTCATCGCTCAAAGACCGTGCGCGGGATATTACAGCTGCTTTTGCTGACTCTGAGATTAAGGCGGTGTTTACTTCGATCGGTGGTGGGGATCAAATTCAACTGCTCAAGTATCTCGACCCTGAAGTTTTCAAAAAGAACCCCAAGCCATTTTTTGGGTTTAGCGACAACACGCATTTGCATAACTTTTTGTGGAACAATGGTATTCCTTCGTATTACGGCAGCGCGATTATGGTGCAGTTTGCGATGCAGGGCGCGATGCACGACCAGACGATTGAGTCTTTGCGGCACGCTCTGTTCGATACGGGCGAGTTCGAACTCAAAGTAGCAAGTGAGTATAACGATATTGGCCTGAACTGGAAAGACAAAGACAACCTCACAAAATCACGGGTGATGGAGCCGAACGCCGGGCTGTTGTGGGATGGCACCAAAGACGCCGAAGGTATTTTGTGGGGTGGCTGCGTGGAGTCGCTTATCGTGCAAAGCACCACGGGGACGTATCTGCCCAAAGACAGCGACCTCGAAGGCACTATTTTGTGCATCGAAACAGCCGAAGACATCCCGGAGCATTGGGTTATAGAGTATTTGCTGATGGGTTTTGGCGAACGAGGCTGGCTCAATGAGTTCCAGGCAATACTGGTTGGTCGCCCTAAGGCGTGGGAATTCGACAAGCAAAACACTACCGAAGAAAAAGCGGCGTATCGCGCAGAGCAGCAAGAAACGGTTGTGAAAACAGTGCGCCAGTACAACAAGCAGATCCCGATTGTACAGAACGTTGACTTCGGGCATACCGACCCTCAGGTCGTGCTGCCGTTTGGGCAAAAAGCCCGTGTACTCGGTGGCCAGAAAAAGATTTTCCTCAATTACTAGTAAGCTGCTCATGGTATCATAAAGCCAATGATTATTTACTATACTGACGGCAGTTGCAGCCCCAATCCTGGCCCCGGCGGCTTTGCGGTGATTAAAGACATGCAACCACACATCTTGGGCGGCGAGCCAAGTGGCGCCGAAACTACCAACATCCGTATGGAAGGTTTCGCGATGATCGCGGCACTCAAAGATGCGGCAGGGCAGCCGTGCCAAATCCATTCCGACAGTGAGTTCTGGATCAAAACGGTCACCGAGTGGGCCCCTAAATGGGAAGCCAACGGCTGGCAACGCAAGGGCGGTATCAAGAATATCGACATCGTCAAAGAGCTGCTGGGGTTATACCGCGAAAGCCAGGCAGAGCTCATCTGGGTACGCGGCCACAATAATGACAAAGGTAACGAACTGGCTGACGAATATGCCAACAAAGCTCGGGAGCAGCGGCTGTAGCCATGGAAAATATTGGGCCTTTTCTTATACCAATTGGCGTCGTGGCTATCCTTTTTGCGGCATTCTTTGCACGAAGATGGCAGCTCAAAAAACGGACAGCAGTTATTCAGCAGTTTGCGGCCAGTAATAGCATGCAGTTTGTACCGCGTGAGCAGCCGGCTACTCCCGAAGTTGTTTCACTACCTAAAATTACAGCCAGAAGTTCGTATAGTGACGTTGTGAGCGGGGTTGTGCAGGGTTTCCCGGTTCGGATCTTCACCCACCGTTACAAAATAGGCTCCGGAAGGAGCCGTCGCGAAGTGTTTGCAGCTGTTGGGGCAGTCGAATTACCACACGCCATGCCACACTTGGTTATCGATTCGTTGATGGCCGGTGAACACTTGGCCACTGAGTTTAATCGCTCACAACGGCTTGAGTTGGAAGGCGATTTTAATGAACATTTTGCGGTGTACGCCGCAGATAAGCGGGAGCTCGATGCGTTAATTGTGCTGGCACCAGACATCATGCTGCGGTTTCTGCAGCTGGGAGCTACCTGTGACGTGGAGTTCATCGATAAAAAGATGTATGTTTCGAAGTCTCATACCTCGGTGGATGCAAAAGCGTATGCCGAGGTCCTCAAAACCATCAATGTACTGCTTGCTGAACTGGCTGGTAAGTTACAGCGTTTTGACACAGCAGCTGCCTCGGCTCCGGTGGCGACGACTGGCGAAAAGGCACCAGCTCCGGCAAGCCGCCTCAAGAAAACGCGACTATCCAGCATTATCACGACTGCTCTGGCCTGTATTATCATAGCGGCTATATTCGCTTTATATCTTTCGGGGTTGGCCATCCCTGATTGGGTTATTCCAGCACTATACGCTGCCATAATTGGAGTATTCCTTCTTTTTATAGCGAGAGGCTTACTGCACAGTAGGGGCAAACAAAGTCTTGAAGATCGCTACGGCACCATCCCCGATGAGCCATCGCAGTCAGACCAAAATGGAAAAATCCCCCAAAGTTAAGCAGTAATTAAGAACTGCACCGTATACTAGTAGTTGTGGATCAGACTTTAGCCTTAGAGATTTTGATGAGCGGCCAGAGTGCGCTGCTGACTGGCCCGGCTGGGTCGGGTAAAACATATCTGTTGAATGAGTTTATTCGGCGCGCCAAACAAGATGGCAAGCACGTATCGGTGACGGCCACCACGGGGCTGGCAGCAACGCACCTAGGCGGCGGCACCATTCATTCGTGGAGTGGTATCGGCATTCATGACCAGCTGCCAACAGATTTTCACGAAAATCTACTCAAAGGCAGAAAAGACACCATCACCAAAACAGATGTGCTGATTATCGACGAAATATCCATGTTGCACGACTACCGCCTCGACATGGTTGACCAGATTGCCCGCAAAGTCCGCAAAATAGATGAGCCGTTTGGCGGCTTGCAGGTGGTACTGTGTGGTGACTTCTTTCAGTTGCCACCAGTGAGCAGGGGTGAGCAGCCGCGAGGTTCGTTTGTGGTGGAATCGAATGTCTGGCAGGAGCTTGATCCGGTGGTGTGCTACCTCGATGAACAGCACCGTCAAAGTGACGATGAATTCCTAGAAATTCTGCAAGCACTACGCGCCGGGGACGTGCGCCGTGGGCATGCCGAAAAGTTGCTGTCGCGCGAACAAGCTTTGCTCGATGATGTCGGCGAGGTGACTGAGCTGCACGTTACCAATGTGGATGTCGATGCTATCAATGCCAAAAAGCTGGCCGCACTTCCTGGTAAACCGCATACCTACGGTGTTGCAACCACGGGTAGGGTACAGTATGTCGAGAGCCTGCAGCGATCGTGCTTAGCGGTTGATGGGCTGGTGCTCAAAGAGGGAGCGCTGGTAATGTGCATCAAAAATAATCCCGAAAAGCGGTACGTCAATGGGTCGCTCGGCACCGTGGTAGGGTTCGAGAAAAATACCGATTACCCCATAGTTGAGCTCAAGAGCGGCCGCAAAATTACCGTGACCCCCGAAACGTGGGAGCTACGTGACGGTGATAAAAAACGGGCAAGCCTCGTGCAAATCCCGCTGCGTTTAGCGTGGGCTATTACCGTACATAAAAGCCAGGGCATGACCTTAGACGCCGCTCGAATCGACCTGCGCCGGGCTTTTGTAGAAGGAATGGGCTACGTGGCGCTGTCGCGCGTGCGGAGCCTCGACACTTTGAGCCTGATGGGAATCAACCAGATGGCGCTGCGTGTTAGCCCGCAGGCGCTCGAGATCGATGAACAGCTGCGAATTACTTCGGCCCGCGATAGCAAACGCTTCGAACACCTGCGCGAAAAAGCAGAGGCCCGAAAGAACGAAAAACCCCAGGCCCCCAAGAAAGTTTCGTGGAGCGACAAAGTAGCCCGCATGCGCGAACAGTACCCGAACGCCTACAGGCCCTGGACCGAAGCCGACGACAAACGGCTCGTACAGCTTTTCGGTGACGGCAGCGACATCACCATCGCAGAAATGACCCAAAAATTTGGTCGCCACCCGGGTTCTATCCGGGCACGACTCAAGAAACACTTCGGAGAGGATGCTATAATTACAAAATCATGAGAAACTTCCGCGCAAAACA